>VFGE01000020.1 GCA_009392515.1 SAR202 cluster bacterium
TGACAGGTACTGATTGTGATGATATTGCTAGAAAAGTAATAGAAGAGGCAGGTTTCGGAGATAAGTTTGGACATAGTTTAGGACATGGTGTAGGGCTTGATGTACACGAATACCCACGAGTAAGCCCAAATAGTCCTGACGTACTGATAAACAATATGGTATTTACAATAGAACCTGGTATATATATCCCCGGTTGGGGTGGAGTCAGAATAGAAGATATAATCACTCTGCAGAATAATAAAGCAGAAGTATTGAGTTCTGCTACTAGAGATGAAATTATTGGAGGATAATAATGGTCATAGGTGTTGGAGATTTAAAAAAAGGAATAACAATTGAATTAGATGGTCAACCTTATCAAGTTGTCGATTACTCAAGCCAAAAAATGCAACAAAGAGCACCTACAGTAAAATTAAAACTAAAAGAATTAAAAACTGGCAGATCTATAGAAAAAACATACAACGGATTCGACGTTAAATTAAACCTTGCTGCAGTAGAAACTAAACCTGCCCAATTTATATACAGAGAAGACAAAGATTACTACTTTATGGATTCACAAACCTTTGATCAGTTCCCAATTCCTACCGAACAATTAGGTAATGATTCATTATATTTAAAGGAACAAATGGAAGTAGATATAATCTTCTATAATGATGCACCTATATCAGTTCAGCTTCCCACGTTTTCTGAATTAGAAGTAACAGACACACCTCCTAGCGTGAAAGGAAACACGGCACAAGGCGGTACAAAACCAGCAACATTAGAAACTGGTTTAGTTGTTAATCTGCCCTTCTTTATCAATATAGGAGATACCATCCGAGTTGATACCCGAACTGGAGAATATCTAGAAAGAAAAACCTAAAAAACATGCTAAGAATTGGATGGTTTTCTTCAGGAAATGGGATAGGGTCTATGCAACTTCTATCTAAAGTTAATCAAGAAATATCAGATAACAATCTTGAGGCATCAATAGAATTCGTGTTTACCAACAAGGATCCAGATGAAGGTAAAGGTATAGAAAACTTTTGTAAATTTGTTCAGTCTCTAGAGATACCACTTATTAATATTTCTTCTAACAAATTTAAATCAAAAAACTGTGCAAAAACTTTCGATGACATTCGTAGTCTTTATGATGAGGAAATTTTATCCAGTATAAATCAATACAATATTGATCTGATTGTAATGGCAGGCTATATGTTATTTACAGATAAAAAATTATGTGATGAATTTTTTATGCTGAATTTACATCCTGCTCCACCAAATGGACCCCAAGGTACTTGGCAAAAAATTATTGAAGATCTTATTAATAATAAATATTCATTAGCCGGAGCTCAAATTCAATTAGCTACAATAAAAAGAGATCAAGGACCTATTATTAGTTATTGCACTTTCCCTATTAAAAACAATGAAGTTTACGATCAATTATGGGCTAATTTAGATAAACATAGCAATATACATTTATCTGAATTATTCCAACAAATTAGAACTGATATATTAAAAAGAGAACCTCTTTTACTCATCGAGACACTAAAGTCATTGGTTGATAAAAAAATCGCACTAAATAGAAATCAAAATCGTAATTATTTGTGTTTAAACGAAAAAATCGAAAAACACATAAACTTTAATTAAGCAACATTCCGTCCCACAATTGGTATCTCAGTTTTAATCACCAAATCATTTTCATCAAGCAACACAATACCATTAGATTTACCGGTAACTGCACCTGTGTAAACTAAACACTTTTTTACATTCTTCAAGGAAGGAATATGATACATTAAATCTAAAAGTGTATCTTCTAAAATCGATTTTAGAGCACGAGCTCCTAATTTTGATTTGATTGCTTCAGCAGCAACTGTATCAAAAAACTTTCCTCGAAATTCCAATGATATATCCTCTAATGCAAAAAGATATTTATATTGTTCAATAAGGGAGTTTTTAGGTTCGGTTAAGATTCGAACCAGATCTTTTTCAGATAAAACATTTAAACCTACTGCTACAGGTAGCCTTCCAACAAATTCTGGGATGAATCCATATGAGACTAAATCATCAGATGTAACATTTTGTAATTCTTCGTCTATAGATCGTTCCCTTCGAAAACCTAAAGAGTTTCTTCGATTTTGTTGCCTAGCATTTACTATATCTGTTAACCCTTCAAAACTACCCCCACATATGAACAATATACCTTCTGTATTCATTTGTATAAACTCTTGCTGAGGATGTTTTCTTCCTCCTTGTGGGGGGACATTAGCAATAGTACCTTCCATGATTTTTAGTAGTGCTTGTTGAACTCCTTCGCCAGAGACATCTCTAGTAATTGAAGGATTAGAATCTTTTCTAGTAATTTTATCAATCTCATCAATATAAATAATTCCAGATTCTGCTTTTCCTATGTCAAAATTTGCATTTTGTAATAGTCGTAATAAAATGTTTTCAACATCTTCACCAACATATCCTGCTTCTGTGAGTGATGTCGCATCACAGATAGAAAAAGGCACGTCGACTAAATTTGCTAGAGTTTGTGCTATTAATGTTTTACCTGATCCGGTTGGCCCAAACAAAAGAATATTATTCTTCTGGATTTTTAAATTATTGCCCTCTTGATTCTCTCTTATCCGTTTATAATGGTTATAAACAGCGACACTGATAATCTTTTTAGCCCTATCCTGACCTATCACATACTCATCTAATAGATTATGCATTTCTTTAGGAGGTATGATATTAAAACTGTTTGTAGTATTAGTGATTTCTATAGAATCTTGATCTTGGGGAAATAACATTTCGTGTGAAAGCAAAACACATTCATCACATATCAATGAATTATCCAAACCTTTAACTAAATTCTTTGTGTCTTCAGGTTTTCGGCCACAAAAAGAACATTCCATAAATTACCTCTAAATTATTCTTTGTCAGAAAGATTAGCCAATACTTCATCAACTAATCCATATTCCTTAGCTTGTTCGGCATTTAGATAATAATCACGATCAGTATCTTGCTTGATTTTTTCGTAATCTTGGCCTGTTCTTTCGTGAATAATTCCACGAATGATTTCTTGTACTCTAAGTATTTCGCGAGCTGCTATTTCTATATCTGACGCTTGTCCTTGTGCACCACCAAGGGCTTGATGCATATGAATTGTTGAATTTGGAAGTGCAAATCTTTTCCCTGCTGCTCCTGAACATAATAATACTGTGCCCATACTAGCTGCCATTCCTACACAAATCGTAGAAACATCCGGTTTAATCAAATTCATAGTATCGTAAATTGCCAAACCAGAACTAATAACACCTCCAGGACTATTAATATATAGATTAATATCTTTATCTGGATCTTCTCTTTCAAGATAAAGTAATTGAGCAACAATTAAATTAGCAACTTGATCATTTATCTGTGTACCTAAAAAAATAATTCGTTCACGTAGTAATAATGAATAAATATCAAATGCTCTTTCACCTCTAGCAGAAGTTTCAATTACCATGGGAATTACATTTTTGTTATCTATATTTTCATTTATACCATTAATGTCATATAACATATAGTTCTCCTTATTTTGATGATTTTGGCTTTGTAACCTTTGCTTTAGTTTTTGTAGTTTTGGGTTTAGTAACCTTAGGCTTCACACCCTTTTTCTCCTTTTTGGGAGAATCGTTTTCACCTTCAGCAATCGCAATTAAGCGTTCCAAAGTTTTTCTTCTTGAAAGCATGTTTCTTAAATTATTTCTGGATTCTTCTGTAGAAAATGTTTTTTCTATTTCTTCTTTTCTTTCCTCGGAAGCTTCTATCGCATCGCTTATTTCTTTATCTAAGTCTTCTTCTGTGACAGTAATTCCTTCCAATTCCGCGAGGGTTTCTAATGCATATGTAGTAGTAAGGCGATCAGTTGCTGATTGCTTAGCTTCCTCTTGAAATTCTTCAGGTTTTTTACCAATTATGGTTAAATATTGTTCTATATTAACCTTATTTTGCTTTAGTGTTTCGGCTTGATTATCAATTATTGCCTGGGTTTCTTGATCAACCAAAATAGGAGAAACTTCTAATGTTGCTCGATTTTTAAGCTCTTCTAATATTTTATTCTCATATTCTCTTTGTGCAGTCGTATTTGCATTTTCAAACAAATTATTTTTTATTTGTTCTCGTAATGCTGCAACACTTTCAAATCCATCACCGACACCTTTAGCAAAATCATCATCCAGTTCTGCTAAATCTTTAGCCTTTACATCTTTTAAAGTAACAGTAAATTCACAGTCTTTTCCAGCAACTTCTTTGTCTTCATATTCTTCTGGAAAAGGTATTGTAAAAGTTTTGGTTTCATTCAATGCCATATCTAAAAGGTATGCATGAAAACCTTCTACTGGACGATTGTTATGTTCTGTAACCAAATACACTACATCTGTTTGATTAGCAACTTCTTTATCTTCAACTTTTGCTATGAGATCTATAGTAATTTGATCATCGTTTGCCACGGGTCGTTCCATTGGCACCCAATTAGAATTTGCCCAACGTAAATCCGTTATTACTGCTTCAATTTGCTCTTCTGGAATTGCAACAGGTTCTTTTGGAACGCGAATTTCTCTATAAGCATCTAAAGTTACTTTTGGCTCTAAGCCAATATTAATTTTTAATGTTAGTGGGTCTTCCGATACTATATTTACCAAGGGTCTGCCAACACTTTCATCAGCATTATCTACAATTGCATCCTGTACTATTGAAGGCATACCTATGTTAAAGGCTTCATTTTTAATGTATTCAACACCAAAATATGAATTCAGAATTGATTTAGGTACTTTGCCTTTTCTAAAACCGTCGATTTTTGCTTGCTGTCCTATTTTTTGATAAGCTCTATCCATAAATGGATCTAAGTCATCATCTATTAGTTCAACTGTTAATTCAATTTCCCTTTCAGGTAATTCATTTCTGGTTACTTTCAAAATACTCCCCACATAAATAAGTTATTACTATAAACAGTCTATGATATATCACCGAAACATAAGTATACCATTTTAATTAAAAGTTTTTAATAGTTAATCTTCCTTGGATATAATTAAATGTAATTCTTCCAATTGCTCTTGTGGGATCAGTGAAGGTGTGCCAAATAATGGATCACTACCACTTTGTGTTTTTGGAAATGCTATTACATCCCTAATTGATTCAGCATTGTCGGTTAATAAAGTAATCAAACGATCTATTCCAGGAGCAATTCCACCGTGTGGAGGAGCCCCATATTCAAGAGCTTCTAAAAGTTGACCAAATCTTTCAATTTTACTTTCATTATCATATCCTAAAAAGTCTAGTATTTTTTCAAGTTTAGCTCGCGAATGGATTCGAATACTGCCACTAGCTAATTCCATTCCATTACATACTAAATCATAATGACGTGCTCTCATTTCTCCCGGTGAAGTATCTAGCAAATCCCAGTCTTTTTCTAATGGAGAAGTAAATAAATGATGAGATGGCTGCCAATTGTTTGTTTCATCATCCCATTCAAAAACAGGAAAGTTCGTAATAAATGCAAAGGCCATATCAGTCTTATTAAATAGTTCTTCTCTTTCTGCAATTTCATTTCTTAATTGAGACATACATGTATTAACTACTTTGCTAGAATCCGCCATTATCAATATAAGGCTACCTGGACTAGCTTTAGTAAAATCAATTATTGATTTAATTTCATCTATAGTTAATATTTTTGAAACTGATGATCGTATATCTTCTATAGTTAAATCGTCGATAGAACTTAGTTCCTCTGAAACACCTATATACATCAAACCTTTACCGCCACGTGTTTTGACAAACGCAACAAGATCATCTAGTTGCCTGCGAGAGTATTTATTTAAATCAGGTATCATCAATGCTTTTGCTATACCGCCTTCATTTATGGGATTAGTAAGCACATGGGCAGATGAAGTTTTTGCAATTTCAGTAAGATTAATCAACTCTAGTCCAAATCTTAAATCGGGTTTATCTGTTCCATATTTATCCATGACATCGTCGTAGCTCAATTTTGGGAATGAACCAACAATAGTTCTATTATCAACCACATTTTCGATAATTTCCGTATAAAGATCTTTAATCAGAGTCATAACATCATCTTCGTTTACAAAACTCATTTCAATATCTAATTGAGTATGTTCTAATTGTCGATCTCCTCGTAAATCTTCATCTCTAAAACATCGTGCTATTTGAAAATATTTTTCAAAACCGGAAACCATAAGTAATTGTTTTAGTTGTTGAGGAGATTGAGGAAGTGCATAAAAAGTACCTGGGTTCATCCGACTAGGAACGACAAAATCTCTAGCTCCTTCTGGTGTACTCTTGATTAAAATAGGAGTTTCAATTTCCATAAACCCTTTTTGGCTTAAAAATTCTCTTATGTGCTTCACTACGTTATGACGAAGTATTATATTCTGATGCATCGCAGATTTTCTCAGATCTAAATATCGATAGCGAAGACGAATCTGTTCATCTGTATTATCACTATCGTCAGAGATTTCAAAAGGAGGTGTCTTTGACTCATTTAAAACTTCCAACTCGGAACAATGAACTTCACACATACCACTAGGAATTCTAGTATTCTCTGTACCAGCAGGCCTAGGCATAACTTTACCTTTTATAGATACAACCCATTCCGGTCGTAAAGTTTGGGCGTCTAAATAACTTTTCTCTGATATTCCTTGATCAAAAACTACTTGAACTATTCCTGAATTATCTCGTAAATCTATAAATACTAATCCTCCGTGATCGCGTCTTTTATGCACCCATCCAGCAAGATTAATTGTTTGCCCTTCTTTGTCTAATGTAACATCGCTACAATTAGTATCTTTAATCACGATACTCTCCATTAATCTATATATTTTAAATTAAACAGTAGATGAAATTATAATTGAAATTACTACGTAGTTCCAATTATTTTAAATTTTAATCTATGTTCAAAAACATACAACAGGCAATATATTGCGATTGACAATAAAAAATGGATATAATTACCGAACTAGAAATGTAGAACAAGAAGGTGTTTGATGGCGAATAAAAGAGTACTAATTGACAATAACCCAGGAAGAAATGCACAAACTTATGGTATAGCAAGAGAACTTGGCACAGAAATGGAGTTAATCCACGAGCCTTCTGTAGGAGTTATAGGAAACAAAGGAGACTCTCAGTGTTATCTGGGAGTGCAACAAAAAGTTGAAAAAATTCATTCTACACTTTTGAAAAATATTGGGCTTGGTGACAATAAAATTAAAATGCGATTAGTTCAACCTGAATATACTATTGCAACTTCTGACGGTATGAGGAACGGGACTAGAGAAATGAGATATTCACTCATTGGTAGAGAAGTTACTCATGATTCTATATGTGAACACTTGAGTGCTACAGGATTAGAAGGAATTATTGCCGTAGTTGCTTGTGACAAACCACCTGTCGGGACCCTGTCAGGAATTTTAGAACATAACAGACCATCTATAATGATGTCTGATGGAACCATACGTCCTGGAATAGATTCAAAAACTAATGAAAAAATCGATATTATTTCTGGATTCCAAGTAGCAGGAGACGAGAACGAAGAATTCAAAAAACGAATTGCATCTGAAGCTTGTCCAGGATACGGAAGTTGTGGTGGAATGTTTACCTATAATACTATGCAAACTTTTCTTGGGGTAGTCGGTATGGAACCTTTACATATGGTTTCTCCTGCTTCCCAAGATCCAAGAAGAATGAAAGAATTCCCAGACGAACTTGTTGGTTATTTACGCAATTTAATTGCCAATCAAATTACACCACGTGACATTGTCACTAGAGACTCAATTAGAAATGCTATGATTGTGGCTATGTCTGTAGGTGGATCAACAAATGTTTTATTACATGCACCAGAAATTGCGAGAGCAGCAGGATATACTAACTTTTTTGAACAAATCATGTCTGAAGAAGAATTTAATACACTTTCGCAATATGTTGTTCCTGTTCTTATTGATGCGAGACCTTTTGGACAATACTCGATGGTGGACATAGACGAAATGGGTGGTGTGCAAGTAATTGTAAAAGAATTACTCGATGTTGGGCTACTAAATGGAGATACTTTAACCTGTACAGGTGAAACACTTGCAGAACAAGTTGCAAGATTAAATCCCCCTGCTCCAGACGGGAAGGTTATATATCCGGTAGAAACTCCATATAAAGAAACTGGAGGTTTAAGAATTCTTGGTGGAAACGTTTCAACTGATTTTACTGCAATTTTGAAACTTGCAGGTGTTGAAGGCGGGCTAGAAAACAATATATTTAATGGTAAAGCAAGAGTATTTGATGGCGAAAGACAATTATTAGATGCTTTAGAAAATCGGCCAGAAATATTTGAAGATCGTGATATGGTAATCGTCAGATATGAAGGTCCTAGTGGTGCTCCAGGCATGCCTGAAATGTTAGATTCAACCTCACGAATTACGACTTTATGTAGGCAAAAAGACATAGTTGTTGCCTTAATGACTGATGCAAGATTTTCTGGTGGGTCTGTTGGTCTCGTTATAGGTCATGTTGGACCAGAAGCAGCGCTAGGAGGACCAATAGCACTCATAAAAGATGGAGATAGTATAGTTGTTGATCTTAATAATAATCAAATCAATTGTTTGGAATTATCTGATCCAAAAATTATGCAACAGAGGAAGAGTGCTTGGGAAAAAATAGTAGAATCTAATGGTGGAACTCATCCATCTATTGGAGATGCTAATACTAGACTACTAAACCGTATGAGGTTTTCATCTGTTTCAGCAAAATACGGGGCTGGTATGCATCCTAATAGAGAACTTTGGGTCAGTGAACCTAGATCTCCTGAAAAGTCTACATTTACACCTCGTAACAAATATCGTTAATGGAACAAAACCAAAACATTGACCGAATAACAAATCTCGATTTTATACGAGGAATTGCTGTATTAGGTATTCTTATTATGAATGCAATATCATTTGTCTTGCCTAAATCTGCCTATTATAACCCTTCCTCTGCAGGAACAGATAACATTCTTGATTGGATTTTTGTTGCTCTAAGTCAAATATTTGTTGCTGAAAAAATGATGGGGTTATTTTCTCTGCTATTTGGTGCAAGTATCGTATTATTTATAGAGTCACAAAAACGTCGTGATCGTAGGCATCCTCATATACTCAGTATTTGGAGAAATGTCATTTTATTAATAATTGGTTCAATACATGCATCTATCTGGTTCGGTGATGTTTTGATAATTTATGCATTATGTGCACCTGTTGTACTTCTATTATATCGAATGAATAGATATTTCAATTTAATACTTGGGGTGTTGTTTATTAACCTTTCAATAATATTTGCAATTATATTTCAACCAATTTTTGATGCCCAAGGTAACTTAATTATAACTGGCTGGGTAAAAGATTTTGTCTTATCATCTCAATCTGAAGCTTCCAAAATTGGATTAGGTGAATTATGGTTTGCCGATAAGACAATGACTGGGGAATTATTTGGTAGTTATATTGTGATCGACGCTTTTGGAAGAGCTTTAGGAATGATGTTAATAGGAGTTTTTCTATATCGTTCAAATATTCTTCAAGGAAGCTATAGCAACTCTTTTTATAAAAAAATGGCAATTGCTGGATTTACAATTGGTATTCCATTAGCAACATATTCACTGATCTGGGGAATTACAAAAGATTATAGCCCAAGTATTGCTCTTATTCACGCTAATCCTCATAGAATTGCCAATTTACCTTTAGTACTTGGGTACGTGGGACTTCTCACAATATTAAATACAAAATTACCTCTTCAATACCTTACGAGAATTAGGTCAGTTGGGAAAATGGCACTTACAAATTATTTAACCCAAACCTTAATAAGTACAGTAATTTTTACAATCATATTTTCTAATTTGATTCTTAGTCGATCAGAGTTAATACTTTATGTAATAGTAATTTGGACACTTCAAATTTACTGGTCAAAATACTGGTTAGACCATTTTCAATATGGTCCATTTGAATGGATTTGGAGAAAATTAACATACATAAATGCTAAGGAAAAAAATACTTAATTACTGACTACTAATTCTGACCAATGCCAGGACTCTGAATTACGTATATTAATTACACCAGAGTTATAATTTTGTGTTTTATTACTAATTAATATTCCTACATGATCTGTTATTGGTTCGAAAAGCAAAGCTTGCTCGAGAACATATTTTTGAATATCGATTATATGTTTTTCTCTTTCAATATTTGATGTATTTTGTAACTCAATAAGTTGATCCAAATAATCAATTTGATGATTACTAATAGAATATTCACCGTTACTGTGTAACATTCCATATAAAAAGGTATTTGGAATATCAATCGGTATCTTAGGTCCGAGGGATATATCATAATTTTTTTCAATCCAAACTTTCTGATAATATTCTTTGGGATTTAATACTTGGTATCGAACTTGGAAACCAGCTTCGGTGAGAATTCTGAGATATTTATCACCCAAATTTATATACTGATCACCATAGTCTCCAACATAAAAATCAATAGTATCATCTAGCCTCTCAAGATTTGCAGAATTTGTTTGATCATAATTCAAAGATTGAGTCAGTTCTGGAAGGTTAGTATAGGTTGTTTCTGATTTAGTAGAAAGTTCCCAACCACTAGAAGCTATAGGCAATCCAATACTTAATGAATCATAGGAATTTAAATCTAAATGCGAAAATATATATCTTCTAAAATGAACGTCATCAATTGGATAAACTGAAGCATTCAATGCAAACAAAACGCCTTTACTATAATTTGGATTTATATCTATACAAGGCAAAATATTTAAAGAACAATGAGAAAAATGATTACCAGTTTTATCATCAATCATAGATGCATTTATTTCGAGGTCTTTTATACCTAGCAATCGTTTCATTGACCAATAATCAACTATTGATACATTTACTTTTTCAGAAAGTACTAAAGCAATTCTAGTATTCTCATTACTAACTGGTGAGATAAAAAATTCTTGAGCTTTAGGGAAACCTTCTTCAAAATAATTTGGATTTGCTGTAAATTCAAACCTATCGACTGAATTCTCATTATATACCCAAGGGCCAGTTCCTATCGTAGGGCCAAAACGCAGACCTTCTTTAAGGTTTTGTAGTTCATATGGAATAATTTTAATATTCCCATGAGCTAATCGCATCAATAAATCCGCATCAGGATACTTGAGTAATATTCGAACTTTTGATTCTTCTATTTCTTCAACCATATCTAATGAATTTAATATACTCGAACTAGACCAATCGTTATTTTTTATTCTATTAAGGCTTTCAACAACATCCTTAGCTATCAATTTTCGACCTGAAGTTGGTATTTTGTCATGCCAAAATACATCTTGACGTAATGTAATATGATATTCAATATCACTGACTTGAATCCATTCAATACAAATATCACAAGTAATTTTAAATTCATTAAATCGTAATAATCTACTATAAGAAATACCAGGGCCCATAGATAGTAATGAATCTGAACTATCCTCATGTACATCAAAATGTTCTGGATTTTTAGGTGAAGCTAAACTAAGAGTTCCTTGAGGTATATGAGCAATTACATTTTTAGTTTGAACTCTTTCAAGTTCTTTTTCTAAAGCCAATGTTGGTGTAGGTATAATCACTGGAATTGTGACCAGCGGTGTAGAAGTAGGAGTAGTAACTGACAATTCATCATTTTCAGTATTGCAGGCAACTAATCCAATTGTAGTTAAAATAATGGATAATTTAATTAATAACTTTACATAAAACATAATTATATTTCTTTTATATACTTTCTTAATGATACCAAAAATTGTCTTAAATGATTATCGATATTAATATAGTGTGATTATTGGAGTTTATTTATGCTTATTGATTGCCATTCACATCTCGCAAATTATAATGAAAATGAAATCTCTGAAATAATTTCAAGAGCCAAAAAATCAGGCATATCTTATATATTTTCAGCAGGAACTGACATAAAGAACTCTGAAAAAACTATCCATTTAGCTAATAGTAATGATGAAATCTATTGTGGAGTAGGAATTCACCCCAATAGAGTAACAGATGATCTAAAAGATAATGACTTCTACAAATTGGAACAATTAGCTCAATCAAGTGATAAGGTTATTACAATGAGCGAAACAGGTATGGACTATATGCCTAATGCTCCTGAAAGAAAAAAACAAGAAGAAGTATTTGTGGTCCAAATCACTATAGCAAAAAAATTAAAATTACCTATCATTTGGCACTCACAAATTCCTGAAATTAATTCTTTTGGTAATCATAAAAATACTTTAGATATCCTCAATAATGAACATGCATATACAGTTGGAGGAATCATGCATTACTTTCAAGCAGATTATCCAACAGCTAAAAAAGCTATTGAAAATGGATTTTTAATATCTTTTGCCAAACCATTATTAAGGCAAAAACATCAAAAAGAAATTGTTGAAAAGATACCTCTAGAACATATTGTTTTAGAAACAGATTCCTCGCCGCAACCATGGAAAAAAAATCGTTCTCTTTGGACTGAACCAAAGGATATTTTACTTGTTGCTCAAAAAATTGCCCAAATCAAAAATATTTCTTTTGAAACAGTAATGAACACAACCAGTGATAATATAAACCAACTATTCGACAACAAATTCAAAAAAGCTAATTAATATATTGGCGCGATAACATAATATCTAACCACATAGCCAAAAACAATTAATATTGACGCGACACCAAATGATGACATAAAAGATGCACCAATTAAAACTTTACAACACATCATAAGGGTCAATAATACCCAAATTAATGACATCACCAAGATGAGATATACTGAAAATGAAAGCCCAACCAAAGCAAACATTAATGTAAGTAACCAAGGAGCGTGACAAAAACCAATTATTGATAATGAAGATATAAATTTTATCTGATTCCTATATAAAAAATTCCCAATAATATAATATCCAATAGTTATTAAAAACCATTGAATAAATATTGATACGGTTACAGGAATAATTACAGAAAATGAATGCATATCTCCAATAATCCTGCCAAATGATTCTGCTAACGAAATTAATATAATAATTAATAAAGATTGTTTAATTGAATTTGGTTCGTCAATTATTTCGCGAAAAGTCATTGGACGTAACTGTATTACTCTAAATATTCGACCCAATATACCTTCTATCAATTATAACCTCAATTATTCTTGTATGATTTTTTAGAACGCTTATCGATCGTTCTTTGCATTTCATCTTCTATAAGCTTAAAGTCATTTTTAGGTATTAAGTGTAAATCTCCCAAAAATGCTAAATGCCAATCTTCAGGACGCCAATTTTTTATAAATTGCATTCTAGGAGCAAGGATTTTTGCATCAATAAATTCTTCTTTGTTTAAGACACATTCAGGTTCCATATGAACTCTAAGAGAAAAATCCTCTTTCTCATGAATATATGTCCATTGTTTCGAATGGTCTTCAAAATATTCGGATGTAATATTTAAACTTGTAGTGAATGAAGATAGCTGTTGAACATAAATTAGCAATCTATCACCTACCAACATTCTCTTTATCTTTTTATGGTGTGGAACACGAAAACCTTGAACAGAGTAACCAAGGTTTTTCGTCACTAAAAAATTTTCTTCTGTTAGAGAAAGCATCCAATAATTTCTTGGCATCATTCTTTCCTTAATTTATATAGATATCGGATTAATTACTATCAAATATAATAATTAATATCTATTGTATAAGCAAATGGTATTATTTACTCATTAATGCTCTATTGATTTCATCTATCACAAATTGATCATTTTCATATTCTAGACTTATTTTTAAAGCCTTTTGGCATGCTTTTGTATTAATTTCACCCAAAGCCCAAGCTGAGTGACCTCGCACTAATTCTGATTCGTTATTATTAAGCGTATCAATTAATGCTGGTATTGCTTCTAAGATTTTAATATTGCCTATAGCAACACAAGCATTTCGTTGTAAACCACTTAGTTTAGTTCGTTTTATAGGTGATTTACTAAAACGACTAGAAAATTGTTCTTTTGACATATATAAAATTTCTACTAAATCTAAATAATTATTAGTTTTTTTTGTAAAAGTTATGTTCTGTGAAACATCAGATTTATCATTTACAGGGCAAATATCCTGACATATATCACATCCAAATATCCAGTCATCTATTAATGATCTCAATTCATATGGAATAGCTCCTTTATTTTCTATAGTCAAAAAAGAAATACACTTATTCGCATCTAATTGATAAGGGGATACTATTGCTTTTGTTGGACATTCAATAATACATAATTCACATTTCCCACAATTTTTTTTAACCGGTTCATTAGGGGTTAATTCTAAATCTGTAATTAGAGCTCCAAGAAAGATCCATGATCCATAAATGGGATTAATTATATTTGTATGTTTACCAAACCAACCTAAACCAGCTTTCTCAGCAAATCCTTTTTCTAATAAAGAACCATCATCTACAAATATTCTTCCATCCATATTTATGGATAATTTATCTTGGAGAATAGCTTTGTATTCTTTTAACATTTTTTTAATTACTAAATGGTAATCTTCCCATTGTGCATACATAGCAATTCTACCTTTAGTACTATTAATTGGGGAAGTTTGATTTTCGTTTTGTTTATAATTAACACCAACTACAATTACTGATTTAGGGTTAAGAAGTAATTGATCTGGAGAACCTGCTTTTATTAAACGTTCTTTATTTAGCCATGGCATACCATCAAGATAATTTAATTCATAAGCTGCCAATGAATTCTTTATATGATCTTTTAAAATATTTGCTTCTGATATACCAACTAAATCAAAGCCTACTGATTTTGCAATTTCTATGACTATTTGTTCACGTGTTTTCATAAAGTTACATAAAATAATAATTAAAGATATCTAATTATACCAACAGCTCTCTTGACTGAATATAAAACCCAATTTATATTAATACAATTCCGAATAATTTTCTAAAATAATTATGTAAAGGCAGGTTTTGAACTTATGGCTGAAGCAGGTAAAAGATATATAACACCAAGCGGCGCAGAATTAATTGTTACTAAGGGTGGAACAGGTACCTTATCTGATGGCCAAATACCACTTCAAATAAAAGATGCTGGAGATGGCTATGACGGTGCTACCTCTAATGGAACAGAAGCCTTAAGCCTTGGTAAAAGATTTCAGTCAAAAGATGGTTCTGTAACTGTCTTAGTCACAAAAGCTGGTGTATGTGACTTGCAATATGATGGAGAACCAATGGAAATCCAACAACCTAGAAAGTTACCTTCCTCTGATTAATTACTCACTACGAGTAGAATTTAACTGTTGAACTAATCGTGATTTTCTTCTGGACGCATTATTCTTATGAATAGCACCTTTTTTTGCTGCACGATCTAATACAGATATTGCCTTTGACACTAAAACGTCCGCGTTTTCGTCTTGTGCAACTATGGCTTTTCTAGCAGCTGTCACTGCAGTTCTTGCAGATACTTTTGCTAATCGATTGTATCCTTGTTTTCTTATAGAACTTCTTAAAGTTTTTTCACTTGGCATTTTGTCCCTTTCGAATAGAACATGATTATATCATGTTTACGTACTAAATTCTTTCTACGCTTATAATTCCTTGTACTTCTTCTATCTTAGCAAATATTTTACCTAATTGCTCTATAGTGGATATAAATATATCCAAATTCACAAATGCTGTTCCGTCGTTTTGATTTTTACTCACAACATCATTCACATTAATTTTCTCAGAGGCAACAGCAGAAGTTAAATCTCTCAGTAACCCTACTCTATCCCAGGAATGTATTGATATTCTCACAGGATAATAGCTCTTAGATTTACCCCAATTTACCTCCACAACCCTTTCACGATCCTGCTCTTTTTGAATGTTTTCACATCCGATCTGATGTACAGTAATCCCTTTTCCTCGAGTAATGTACCCTACTATATCATCTCCAGGCAATGGAGAACAACATTTTGCCAAATTTGTTAATAAATCACCCACTCCTAAAACCTCTACTGATGAAGTTAAGTCTCTGACAATTGAGCTAGATGTTGTATTAATTTTTAAAGGAAGCGGGTCGTTTAACTTAGACAATACTTGCTGAATTGTAATTGAACCTGATCCCAGAGCTGTAAAAAAGTCTTCAACACTTGAGAATTTTAACGTTTTTGCTACTTCTTGCTCAGTCTCTTCAATATTAAATTTCTTTAAATCTCTTTGAAACATTTCTCTACCCTTATTAAGGCTAGTGCTTCGTTCTTGTCTTCTAAACCATGATTTAATTCTTTCTTTTGCTGTTGCTGTCTGTATATAACCTGCATGAACATTTAACCAGTCTAAACTTGGACCACGAGTCACCTTACTGGTGAGAATTTCAGCAGAATCACCACTTGTCAATTTATAATCTAAAGAAACTAATTTACCATTAACTTTTGCCCCAATACACCTATGACCTACTTCTGTATGAATTCTATAAGCAAGATCAATAGGAGTGGATCCTACAGGTAACTCAAAAATATCGCCTTTTGGTGTATAAACATACACCTGATCTTGAAATATATCTGTTTTAATATTTTCAAGAAATTCTTCTGGACCGCTTGACCCTTTTTGTACATCAATTAATTGACGTAACCAATTTATTTTGGTTTCATATTTTTCATTTGATTGTTTTCCTTCTTTATACGTCCAATGTGAAGCAATACCAAATTCAGCTAATCTATGCATTTCATGAGTACGTATTTGTACTTCAAGAGGCATCCCATTTAATCCCAGTACTGTAGTATGTAAAGACTGATACATATTCTCTTTTGGATTTGCTATATAATCATCGAACTGCCCTGATAATGGATGCCATAATTCGTGAACTATTGACAATGTTGTATAACAATCAACTTTTGTATTAACCAATACCCTTAGCGCAAATAAATCATGGATATCATCAAAATCTTTTCCTTGTTCTTCATACGCCTCAATCTTTTTAAAAATACTATATAAATGTTTTGCTCTTCCCATAACTGTAGCTTCAATTTTTGCTTGTTTTAGAGAGGTTCCTAACATATCCTGAACTAAATTAATATATTTTTCTCTCTCAAGACGTTTACGAGAAATCAAAGAAGCAATTTCTTTATAACTATCTGGTTGAATATATCTAAATGCTAAATCTTCTAATCTCCATTTTACATCCCACATCCCTAATCTATGGGCTAATGGAGCGTATATATCTAATGTTTCTTGAGAGATAATGATTTGTCTATCTTCTGTGAGTGAAGCGAGTGTGGACATATTATGTAATCTGTCTGAAAGTTTAATAAGAATTACTCGTAAATCTTTAGACATAGCAATAAGCATTTTTCTTAAACTAGCAGCATTATTAGATCTAAGTTCATTTGTGGAATTATCATCCGAGAAACCAATATTTATATCGAGTCTATTTAATTTTGTCACACCATCAACTAATTCTGCGACATGCGTACCAAATTCTTTTTCTAATTGAGAAAAAGAAACATCACAATCTTCTATAACATCATGAAGCAAAGCCGCAACAAGTGTAGTAGTATCACAACTTAAATCAGCTAAATACCTAGCAGTCTCAACTGGATGGACAATAAATGGGTCGCCAGATTTGCGTAACTGCCCTTTATGGGCGTTTTCAGCAAAACCTAAAGCTTTAGAAATTTTTCCTATATCTTCTTTAGGTAAATACGTATTAGCTATTTCCAATAAAGAATTCACAAAATCACCTTAATTAATTATATCATTTGAAATAATTAAATGGAGATAAGTATACTTGATATATCGATTTTTCGAAATATAGACTTTATCGAATATAAAATATAATATCTTTGTATACAATATATGAAAGGGAATACATGTTACAAAGGCCACGAGGTACTGCCGATATTCTACCGGTTGAACAAAAGTATTGGAAATTTATACATGAATCTACAGCAAATGTCTGCGAAAAATTCGGTTACAAACGACTAGATACCCCTCAATTTGAATCTAAAGATTTATTTATAAGAGGAGTAGGAACTCAAACTGACATTGTACAAAAAGAAACCTATACCTTCCAAGATAAAGGGAATGAAGAATTAACTTTACGTGCTGAAGGAACAGCACCTGCATGTCGAGCATATATAGAGAATGGGATGAAAAATTTACAACAACCAGTTCGCCTTTATTACCATGCATCGATTTTTAGATATGAAAGACCTCAGTCCGGAAGATACAGAGAACACCACCAATTTGGAATTGAAGCTATCGGTGACAGTAGCCCATTAATTGATTGTGAAGTTATACAAATTGCAACTGATGTCATACAAGAATTGGGCATACCGAATACTTCACTGTATATTAATTCTATTGGAGGAGCTTCTTGCTGTAGGAAAGATTATCTCTTAGGTCTTAAAACATATTATAGTAACCATCTCGAATTATTATGCGATGATTGCAATAACAGAATAGAAAATAATCCATTAAGGTTATTAGATTGTAAACAAAAACAATGCCAACCGTTTCTACAAGATGCTCCTCATTCAATTGATTCTCTATGTCAAGAATGTAGAGAACATCATGAAAAACTTCTTGGTTATCTAGATTCATTAGATTTACCATACATAATCAACAGTAAACTAGTAAGAGGCTTAGATTATTACAATAAAACAGTGTTTGAAATTCAACCAGAAAGAGAAGGTAGTCAAAACACAATCATTGGTGGTGGAAGATATGACGGATTAATAGAACAAATAGGTGGACAATCAACTCCAGGTATTGGTTTTGGCTGCGGTATTGAAAGGCTTATACTAAATTTGAAGTCAAATAATATTGAACCACCAGAAATTTATGAAAAACCCGTTGTTATCTGCCATATGGGAGAAAATGCTTTAGATATTGCAGTACCATTATCAAAAAAAATGAGAAATAATAATATTCATACCATAATTGCTCCTTACGGTAGAAGTTTACGAAGTCAAATGAGATACGCATCATCAAACGATTCGGATTATGTTGTGATTATTGGAGAAGAAGAAATAAAACAAAAAACATATCGAGTAAAAGATATGAATAAGTCGACTGAATATGACCTAAATGAAAGTGATCTAATTAATTTACTATTAGAAATTTAAATTAATTTGAGTAATGCTCATATCACCTTCAAATTTAGCATCAATTGCTGTTTTTTGACCTTCGAAATAGAATTCAACAGTAGCGCCAATATATTGAGAGTCATTTAAACCTAACGTTACTGTATACAATCCATTCAATCCGACATCAAAATACAACCAAATATCAGAAAGATTATCTGTAGGCGCAACAACTCGAACATAATATTTCTTACCTAACTCAATGAATGTGCCATTTTTCTTTATTGTGCCTTGTACAAATGATGGCAACGGAGGAACTGCTGCTGAATTTAAATTTGCAGGTATTTTAAAATCAGTATTAAGTTTACCCTTATATAAATCAGGTACGTGTTTTCCAATAGTAGAAGTTCCAAGCATATAGACTATATCATCTTCACTTGAAACATTAATTCCTTTGGATTTTAAAGTGTCTTTTGATATTGTTATTCCTACTAACGAATAATTACTATCAAATATCCCTAGACCTTCTTCTATACCTTCAATGGTCTCATCATCCATTAAAATTAATTCTGCATACCTTATACCAGTAATACTATCTCGTTGAAATCTATTTACCAAAATCTCTGAATCCATCATAGTCCAACCGGGGTTATTCCCCTCACAATATAAACAAAATCCTATACCTTGATGAATATCATTAACTTTAGTATCAATAAGATTTGCACTTGGAATAGTTGGTTTACTATTATTGTAAATACTATCTAAAATATTAGTAGGCAAAGAGTTTGAGTCAATGATTTTGATTATTGCTAGGTCTATATTTTCATCTCTTCCAATAATCCATCCTCTAACACTATTTCCTTGAGACCATCCTGGAAAATAAAGTTCAACAAATGGGTTAGATGTAAAACCAGCTGCCGTGGTAAGAATATGATTAGGATATTCACTTAACAACCAGCCTGTTCTAAAAGTTTCTTGGTTCTGTCTACTTTCTGAGGTACTTTCTGTGTGTATCAAAGGCCATTTATCGAATTTCTCTATTTGTGATGAAAAATTTAATGATTCAGAATAGTTTGAGAATTGCCCAATCAAAACAGATGATTTACCAACAATAAAAGAATCCTTATCGGTATCCCAAATCCATGATGGAGTTGGAGTTGGAGTTGGTAGACTTTTTTTAGGTTCGTCTGTTGGAGAGACTTTTGGTACAGATTCAAGAGCCTTTGCAACAGCAGCATCAATCATTGCCTGAACATCTAAAGTAGGTTCAGCTGTTGGTAGTATTGGAGTTGGGGTTGGAGATTCAATAGTTGCAGTTTCTGCTAAACGTGCCGCAATTCCTGCATCTACAGTTGCTTGAAAATCAATGTCTTGAAGCTCCATAGTAACTTCATCTGAACTTCCACAATTTACAATAAATAAAAATGATACTGCAAAAATTATGTTCTTATATTTGTTCATATACTTATCTCAAATCATATATTTCAATTGAATTATATCACAGAATAAATTAGAGAAATGCGTTGAACATGAATATTGATGTAAACTATACTTCAGTATAAATATTCATAAATAACAGATTATTGAGGAAATGTTAGAAAAATTATCAAAATTTGAACAAAGATTTCGAGAAGTAGAATTATTGCTTGCCGATCCGGCTAATTCAGATAATCCAAAACTTCTGGCTGAATTAGGCAAAGAATACTCACAACTAGAATCAAAATCGAAAACTTATCATAAATATGACTCCCTATTAAAATCTATCTCAGGTTTGAAAAAAATAATTTCTTCCGAAGATGATAAAGAATTAATAGAGCTCGCTAAAGAAGAATTAAATGAAGAATTAATCAAGCAAACGAATCTAGAAGAAGAAATACAGGTATTATTATTACCAGAGGATCCAAATGATCAAAGAAATGTTTTTGTAGAAATACGAGCTGCTGCTGGAGGAGATGAAGCAGCATTATTTGCAGGTGATATATATCGTATGTATTCTCGATATTCCCAAATTGCCAATTGGAATATTGAAATAATGTCAATGAATGAAACCGGTATTGGTGGTTATAAAGAGATAGTTTTTTCTGTACAAGGTGAAAATGTATATAAAAGATTAAAATATGAAAGTGGTGCACACAGAGTGCAAAGGGTACCATCAACTGAGTCATCAGGTAGAATTCATACTTCAACTATAACTGTAGCTGTGTTACCTGAGGCTGATGATGTTGATGTAGATATTAGCGATAATGATTTGCGAATAGATATCTTTCATGCTGGTGGTCATGGGGGACAAAATGTAAATAAAGTGGCTACTGCAGTGAGAATAACCCACATTCCTAGTGGAATTGTAGCAGTCTGCCAAGATGAACGTTCCCAAATGAGAAATAAACAAAAAGCTATGGATGTAATCAAGGCCAGGCTTTTAGACAAGGCCACTAGAGAACAACAGCAAAGTATTAGTAGTGATAGAAAATCACAAGTTGGGACAGGTGAACGAGCAGAAAAAATACGTACTTATAATTTTCCTCAAGATCGTATTACAGATCATAGAATTAACCTGACCATCCATAATATGGAAAATGTCCTAAATGGAAATTTAGATATCTTGATAGATCCAATTCAAGAAAAAGAAAAAGAAATGTTATTAGAAAATCCAGTAGTTTGATCAATATAAAAGAAGTCTTACTATCAACAAGAAAGGTATTAAACGAAAACGCTATTATAGATAGCGATTTAGAAAGTGATCTTCTTGTAGCATTTGCTTTAAAAATAACTAGAGCGCAATTACACGCAAATATTAATTCTCCTATTTCAATATCTGAACAAAAAACAATACAGAATTTAGTTAATAGAAGAATAGGTCATGAACCGCTTGCATATATACTTGGGGTTAGAGAATTTTTTGGGAACTTATTTCGAGTTAATGAATCAGTATTAATTCCTCGCCAAGAAACAGAATGTTTAGTTGAATCTATTATAAATTACTTACGCCATAAATCTATTGAAAGTCCTAAAGTTTTAGATGTTGGATGTGGTAGTGGAGTTATTGGTGCAAGCATTTTAAAATATTTTCCTAATATAGACCTTATTTCAATCGATATATCTCCTAATGCGGCCCAAATTGCTTATGAAAATATACTTAAAATTACTAATAATAATAATTTCCACGTGCTAGTAGGTGATTTAATAGAAAGTATAAAAGTGCAGGTAGATTTAATAGTCGCTAATTTACCATATATACCTACAAAAAGAATTCCTACATTACAAAAAGAAATATTTCTTTATGAACCCAAAACTGCTTTGGATGGCGGAACTAAAGGTGTAGAAATAATTTCACGACTAATCGAGCAAAGTACTAAAATACTCAAACCTGATGGAGCCATATTTTTAGAAATTGATCCTGACCAGAAATATATACTTAAAAACAAAATACAGCACTTATTTCCAAAACATAAAATTAAAGTTTTACATGACTTAAGCGGTCAAGAAAGAGTTTTATCCATTACAATTTTATAGTTCCATAGTTATTTTTAAACTATTATCTAACTTGGAACTATATGTTTCATACGCTTTCTGCACTTCTTCAAATTTCATATTATGAGTTACTAAATATGATAAATCTAATCTATCTTGTTCTACTAATTCGATGCATTCATTAACGGCTTGAGGCATATCCCAAGTTCGTGCACTATTATGTACTTCTATAATTGGCAATTTTGAAGTCATTTCATCAAAATTGAATTCAAATACGTCTTCATCATGAGATAATCCAAAAAGTATTGCTTTCCCCTGTTTCTTTATTATTTTCCATATGCCATTAAGGGTTTCAGGTCTTCCCACAGCTTCAACAACAATATCAGCACCTTCACCATTAGTAAGTTCTGCAACAGCTTCTTCAAGGTTATCTCTGTTAGGATTAATAACATGGGTTGCACCATTATTTTTTGCCACATCCAAACGATAATCTAACAAATCTACTCCAATTACCTTTGTTGCTCCACCTTGGGCTAAAAAATTACTAAAACTCAAACCTATAGGTCCTTGACCTAGAACAACAATTTTTTTCCCAATAACACTTCCAGTCAATTTGCATGAATGCATAACCGTACCTACAGGCTGGCACATTAGTAAAGTAGACATATCCTTACCATCTGGTAAACGAACTAAACGCTCTGCTGGTTCTGCAAGATATTCTGCTAATCCATTACCACCATCAGGGAAAACTATAACTTTATCGCCAACATTATATTCTGAGCTTTTTGTCTCCACTACAACACCAGCACATTCATGGCAGGGTTTACCATGCTCTATCGGATACATTTCTTCTTCAAATGTGCGATCAAAAATTCGTAGGTCACTACCACATATCGATAATCGCTCCATTTTAACTAAAACTTCCCCTTCACTAATTTCAGGATCCGGTACGTCCACAAATTCAAATTGTTGCGGGCTTGTTATACGAGCAATTTTCATACATCCTCCAAATTCAACTACATCAAATGATTAATACTTATAAAACATAATTCTGCTCGATTTCGAACAATTGATCAACCCCCATAATGACAGCTAATTCTTGTCGATAGTTTGATACATCAAAATCGACTGTACCTGTTTTCTCAAATTCCTCCATACTATCCTTTACTGCTTTGTAAATAACACTTGGTAAGTAATTATTTGGAGATATGACATTAAAGCCTAAGGTTTCTGCAGTAGCTGCGTCTATACTTTGTCCATTATATGATTTTGGTATTCCTGATAATTCTTTGGCATATATCTCTGCATCTTCTAAGGTTTGAATACCTTCAATCCTAATCATATCTGCACCTGCTTCATAATAGGTCTTTACTCTTTTAATCGTATCTTCCCAACCCGATACACTGAGTGCATCAGATCGCCCTATAATCAAAAAATTATCACTCGATCTTGCTTTTACAGCAGCTTCAATTTTTTTTGCATGTTCTTCGATAGCCACAACCTGCTTACCTTCAAAGTATGCACATCTTTTAGGAAAATACTGATCTTCAAAACTAATTCCGCTTAATCCGGCAGCTTCAAATTCCTTAACAGTTCTCCAAACATTTAAAGCATTCCCATAACCAGTGTCACCGTCAGCAGTTACAGGTATATTAACTGATCGAGCAACATAACCAGCAACCTCTAATACTTCATTCATTGTCATTAATCCAGCATCAGGATAACCCTTAGACATTGAAACGCCACCCCCACTTATAGCGATTGCTTGAAAACCTAAATTTTCTGCAATTTTTGCTTGCAGGCAGTCGTAAACTATTGGTTCTTTTAATATCTTTTGATCCATAATTAGTTCTTTTAGATTTTTCGTACCCATAAATTCACCTCAAAAAGAATAATTCAAAAACTTGCTCGGACATTTATAATATTCTATATTTATTACTGATTACACATTCTACAACATGTTATTAAGCTAAATATACAAAATGAATGAATTATTAAACATATTAGTAGTTGCTCCAGAAATACCGCCAAATACAGGAAATATTATTCGATTATGCTCTAATTCAGGGTGTAATTTACATTTAATTAAGCCTATTGGTTTTAATTTTGATAATAAAAGTTTAAAAAGAGCACGTCTAGATTATGATCTTAATTGCAATATATCCATTTATGACACATATGAAGAATATGTTGAAAAAAATAATCCTATAAATATTTATGCAACAAGTACATCATCTAATAATATGTATAATGATATTAACTATAATTTAGGGGATACAGTTGTGTTTGGCTCAGAAAGTAAAGGATTATCCTCTGAAATTCTTACTCAAATACCTAGTGCAAATATTTTAAAAATACCAATGATCCCTCAGAATAGAAGTATTAATTTATCCAATGCAGTTTCTATTGTTGTATATGAAGCATGGAGACAATTAGAATTTATTGGAAGCTCTAAAATTAAACAAAACGAATATTATAATTAGAAAGGCTCACATGAGTGAAATAAAAGGATTAACAATCAAAAACCAGCAAGATTTAACTTCACTAGAAGCTTCTTCATCAAACCAACATGGTTTAATTTACATAACTCATGGTGCCCCCAAAAACTGGGTTGCAAAGCCTGATGAAATGGTATCACACACATTAGCTGGTTTTTTCAAAGCTCTTAATCAAATTGACGATCCTAGAATAGCAAGCCTTATGAATGACTATGGTCTAGTATATAGAGAGTTAGAAATAGACAATGAATAGCATATATCTTCAAAATGTTTACTTGAATTTATAGGTCAATTTGCTCCTGGTTTGGATCAAATGCATCTAACCCCATTTTTTCTAACATAACATTAAATGATTCAGGAATTACACCAGAAGTATTATAAAAATCATCTACGACACAAAGTACTAACTTATCTAATAAATTTACTATAGGTTCATTATTATCAGTCTGCCTAAATTTCACTATCATACTTTTTGCATGATCAGTTGGAATAAACATAGTACCTTTAATCCAATTCATAAGAAAAATAATATGATCATTATTATCTGCCAATGAAAGAAGGTATGTTTTAACTTCCTCAGAATCTTTTACTCCAAAAAGATCAAAGTAATTTGCAATTATGCTTTGTACCCTATAATTATCTTGCATAGCGAAACTTATATAATGACTACTTCTTCAAACATATCGTAATTCGATTTATTCATACCCAAATTTTTATAAACCTGTTGGGCTATTTTATTATTAACGTCTACATAAAGACGTATTGCGTATACATCTCGGTGTTCCTTAGCCGAATTACAAACAAATTCATATAGTGATTTATAAACACCATTTCTTCTATATTCAGGACTTACGTATACACTTTGTATCCACCAATAATATTTATTATGCCAATCACTCCATTCAGTTGTAAGCAATAGACCTCCAACTATTTTGTTGCTTATTGTTGCAACACAATATCTGCCCAAATGTGGATTATCAAATACCGCTTGAACTCCTTGTGTAATTTCGTTTTGGTTCAGAGTAATATTTTCAGTTTCTAAAGCCATAGATATATTGAAATTTACGATATGAAAAAGATCATCTTTTGATGCTAATCGTACCACAGGAATTTCGTATGAATTACTCATTGTTACTGACAGTAAAACCAACTGTATCTGCCGCTTCATGACGTATAGAAGCTACGGGAGCATATTCTGAAGAATTTCTAAATGCATCCATTTGTTCAATTGTTGGAAATTCTAATATCACAATACGGTTCAAACCCCAGTTAGTATTATCCGCAATTATTTCACCACCACGAACAAGATATCGACCGCCATATTGTTCGATAATAGCCGGTACAAGTTCCATATATTCTCGGTACTTATCCCAGTCTTTAACATTTATGCTACTAATTGAATAAACAGCCATATTTTCTCCTTAAATACTAGTTACTATATTTTAATTTCACACGTTAAATTATTGCATCTTTATCTCGGCTAAGCCTATACCAGATTCACCTGCGACAGCATAAAAAAGAAACAATCTACCTTGGTCTTCTAAAATAGCGGGATCTCTTAGTTGATTGACATAACCGTACGCAGTGCTTCTAACAGACTCTATAAGAGGAGCATCTGAACCCTCCCAAGGAAAGCTTGGTCTTATTAACTCTACAGGCTCACTCTCTTTCCATTGATGCCAATCCCCAGTTAGGTCTATAGTACTAAAAAGTATCTTCTCTGGTACTTCCCCTACCTGAGTCCAAAACACCCACAAGGTATCTCCACGCAAAAGAACTGCGGAATGTCTCATATCCGGATTAAATAAAACGGGCCCTACTTCAAATTCGTTAAAACCATCAGTAGATCTTGATATCTCGCCTGGCATTGTAAGGGCATAAGTATATCCTCGATATTTGAATATCCGCATATAACTTCTGCCTAATATTTGTGGTTCAGTTTCAAATGATAAACCATCTTCGGATATGGCAACCCTGGAAAGTTGAGTTCCTACAGACTCAAGACCATGGAAGTACATAATAATTCTCTTGCGGTCATTATCAATATGGACATCAGGAGATGCTATATGTGGAGTTGTCATTTCTGTTACCACATCGTGATGCATTTTGTTACCACCGATTCTTTTGGTTCTTTCTGCAATAAAATAATTTATCTGTTCTTCGGTAACTTTAGGTTTCTCCACAAGAAAACGCGATTGTTCTACTCGAAGGCTGCCTGCTGCATGCACTGTCCAAGGGCCCTCGATCTGATCAGCATAAGCTAATCTAATATATGTTCCTTTATGATCTGCAAAATAGAGATAAAAATTTCCCAGCCTATTGCAAACCCAATCAGGGACTCTTATAGCTGAAGGCCCTTGTATGTTTACACCTATTGTTGTACTCAGTCCTGGGTGAATTATAGGTCCTTCTGATAAGCGTTCTGCTATGATATGAACTTGTTTTTTGGGTTGACTCATAAACTTCCTGAATTAGAGTCTTCATATTTATATATATCGACAATATATAACCAAAGATCAAAATAATGTCAACGCGTAGATGAAAGCAGCGCCTTATAAAACCAATTTTTGTTAAGCCTAATTTTGAGAGATATAAGATCCCATACCTGAAGTTTGTTCGCTCACTAAGAAAGTTAACACGTCCTTACCTTTGTTAGTTTCAATTTCGGCATCAAATCTTTGGCCACCTAAAGCACCAATAAGTTCATATTTATTCTGAGTATATAATTTGCCTTCGTAAAACGATTCTTTGAGTTCTCTTTCTCTATCACCATCAAGATACATCTCAACCGCATCTCTCATAACATCGAAAATATCTTCTTTATCCAGATGAGTTGGAGATTTTAAAAAAACATATCCCCATCTCATTCCTTTGTGTTCTAACATCTTGTAAACCTTAAATTAATACCAAAATAAAAATATAAACCTGATTTATTAAACACGCAATGGTTTTTTAAAATCATACTGATTTACATTTGTCGATGATCTTTTCATAATAATCAAACCTACATAAACAAATACAATAGATCGAATGGAGAAAATTATGGATTTAGAATTAGATGGCAAACGAGCTTTGATAACTGGTGGAAGTAAGGGAATAGGAAAGTCCATAGCAATTCAGTTATGTCAAGAAGGTGTAAATGTAGCAATCGCTGCAAGGACTAAAGAAACTTTAGACCAAGCAGCACAAGAAATCGAAAAATTAACAGGAAAAAGAGTAGCTACAATAGTTGTAGATACCACTCAAAAATCTAGTGTTGATAGTATGGTAAAAAAGGTAGTTGATGAATTTGGGGGAATAGATATTCTCGTAAATAGTGCAGCAATGGTTGGAGGACAAGTTAGAGGATCAATCTCTGAAGCTGATGAAAAGGATCTAATAGAAGATTTAGATACAAAAGTTGTTGGATACTTTAGATGTATAAAAGCTGTTGTTCCATATATGCAACAACAAAAATGGGGACGAATAATTAGTATTGGAGGAGTGTCTGCAAGGCAATCTACTATATATGGATTAAGAAATGCTGCAGTTGTACATATGACCAAAACTTTATCTGATCAACTTGGAGCCGATGGCATCACATTAAATGTTTTGCATCCAGGTTTAACACAAACACCTGCAATTAGGAATAGAATGGCTGAAACTGCAAAACAACAAGGTAAGACATTAGAAGAGATTGAAGCAGAATCTGCAAGGAATGTAGCAATTAAACGAACTATCAAACCAGAAGAGTTAGCATTTGTCACCGCAGTATTATCTTCTCCAAAAGCAGAATGCATTACAGGGGAATCAATAGCAGGCGGTGGTGGAGCTATAGGAGCTGTTTTCCAATAATAAAAGGAGTATAGATATGATATATGAAGTACGAACTTACACGCTTAAACCAGGCAGTGTGCAGGCTTATGAAGAAAGTTTCGCAGAGGCATTGCCGGAGAGAGTAAAATTCTCACCGCTAGCAGCATTTTGGCATACAGAAATTGGACCATTAAACCAAGTAGTACATGTATGGCCTTATGAAGACCTAGCAGAAAGAAATAAAATAAGAGCGGAATCAGTAAAAAGTGGAAAGTGGCCACCAAAACATAATGACTTAATTGTGAATATGGAATCAGAAATTTGGTTTCCAGCTGATTTCATGACACCATTTAAAGGGGATGTGAAATTAGGGAATATATATGAAATGAGAATTTACACATATAAACCTGGGAGCATTGGAGAAGCATTAAAAAAATGGGGTGAAGCTATAGAACATAGAGAGAAATATTCAAAATTAGCATTTGGGATGTATACGGATATTGGGGGGTTGAATAAATGGATGCATATATGGCCCTATGAAGATCTACAAGACCGAAATGAAACTAGGGCTAAATCAATGCAAGATCCAAATTGGCCGCCACCAACAAGGGAGTTTATTGTGAAACAAGAAAACAAAATCTTGGTACCTGCATCATTTTCACCAATGCATTAAAAATCTATTAAAATGCATATTTATTTCCAAAATAAAGCATTTTCTGTTAAAATAATGCAATATATAGACAATTTATATGCAAAAGTTTAAGGGACACTAGTATAGATAATAAAACAAATCTCTCTGCAAAAGAATTACACCTTTATATTTTTCCTTGGTTCTCTGAAGCCGAAACGATTAGACGCGTTAAAGACAAAATCTCTTACGTACAAAACAAACTTCTACAGTATGGAAAACCTCTTCAAACACGCCAAGTTAGTAATTTGTGGGCTTCGTATAAATCTCACAAAGCCAAGATAGATGAGTCCCATAATCTTTCAGGCCTGCCTTGGCCTGACTTATTTATTAATTGGAATGACTCTTCTTCATTGATGAAATTCCCCTTTATTAAAACAGAACATCTTCCTATGCTTAGACAAATGTCTGCATGGACCCAATCCACGTTTAGTAATGAATTTACAATAAATATTACATATAGAGAGGCTAATTGGTATTCATACCTACGCACAAACGCACCCACAATAGTCAGCGCTGTAGACATGTTTGCAATTGGAGGTTTGTTTGTAGAAAGAGATCGACAAAGCAACCTTTCTGGTATTTCTATAGATAACTCAGATTTACAAGATTTAATAACCTACCAACCTTGGCAAACTAAATATTGGGAAAATCAGTATTTAAATATGATAAAACAAAATATCGTAAAGCCATTAAAAAACCCTCTAGAAGAATTTCAACAGAAAGTACCTCGTTGGTTATCTAATTCAACTGAAGCATTAACATTCAAACATATGCTTATATTAGATTTAATATTCGAAATGTCGTGGCAACCAAAAAGAAATCAGCCATGGAACTTACCAACAAAAAAAACTGAATTCCCCAAAAAATATAAAATTACTGATGATAAAACGAAAAATGATCGTGAAATAATAGTTTTTTAATATAGGTGATATATGAAAATAGTAATAGCGCCTCAAGCATACAAAGGCTGTCTAAACTCGAAATCAGTAGCTTTAAACATTGAAATGGGTATTAGAGAAGCGAACCCTAAATTAGAAACTGTTTGCTTTCCTCTAGCGGACGGTGGTGACGGAACGCTAGATGTATTAGTGAAATTTAGAAATGGAAAAATATTTACTAAAGAAGTTATCGGCCCACTTGGTTATCCTGTTCGAGCAGAATGGGGAGTTATGGAAGATAATAGAACTGCGGTCATAGAAATGGCTTTAGCATCTGGCTTAGCCATTTGTAACCAGGAGAATTTTGATCTTAAAGACACTACTACCTATGGGACAGGACAATTAATACTAGAGGCTATAGATAATGGATACAAAAACATTTTAATTGGTCTAGGGGGTAGCGCCACTAATGATGGAGGAGTTGGTGCTATTCAGGCTTTAGGTGGTATCTTTTTAGATATAAATGATAAACAACTTCCATATGGCGGTGGTAATTTAATCAAACTATCTAGCATAAATACCGACAATATAAACCCCTACGTTAGGGAATGTGATATTACAATAGCAAGTGATGTAACTAACCCTTTATGTGGGCCATCAGGCGCTACATACATTTTTGGGCCCCAAAAGGGCGGAACAGTAATCATGTTGGATGAATTAGAAAATTCACTGCTACATTATAGTTCTGTTATAGCAAAACAAATTGGTAAAAATTATACAAATCACTCTGGTGCAGGTGCTGCAGGAGGATTGGCTTATGGCCTAATGTCATTTACTAACGCGAAAATTAAATCTGGATTTGAACTAATTTGTGAAATGTTAAATTTCAATGAAATAATCAAAGATGCAGATTTAATTATTACCGGCGAAGGCAAAACAGATTTATCTACTTTATTTAATAAAACTCCAATTGCTATTGCAAATAAAGCGAAGGAATTTAATATACCTGTTGTATGTATTTCAGGGTCAGTAGGTAAAGGTTATGAGAAAATTTTAGAAAACGGCATAAGTGAAATAATTACTTTAGAAGAACTGGCGAAATCTACTGAAGATAGCTTTTCAAATACAGCCTTTTACCTTAGAAGTGCCACAAAAAAGTTTATTAACAATACAATGAATTAATATTACTCTTCTATTTTATTTTTTATAGATTTAATTAGACCATTGAAAATTATAATATGTATAGGAAATAAACTATACCAATAAATTAATCCTAATAAACCTTTGGGTGCAAAAAAGGCTGTTTGTGTCAATGTGCAATTGTGCTCATTTTCTACAATATCATATTGTAACCAAGCTTTTCCGGGTACTTTCATTTCTGCTTTTAATCGAATTAATTTATTATCTATAACTTTTTCTATTCTCCAAAAATCCAAAGCATCACCCTGATAAAGTACTAATGAATCTCTTCTACCCCGCCGAAGCCCTACTCCACCAAAAAGTAGATCTATATAACCTCTTATTTTCCATAAAATATTTCCATATAACCAACCATTTTCCCCTCCAAGAGTAGATAAAAATTTAAATATATCTGAAGAAGATTTATCTATATTAATTAGTTTTTTATCATGAACCATGCCAGATATCTCGTTATAGTCAATCTGCTTATCATTTATCATTGAAATAGATTCAATTGGAACATCTTGACCATTACTAGAACTCAAAGAATCTGACCACGACGTTTCGACATCTTGATCATCTATATTTGATAAGGCTAGTTTTACTGCATCATCATAATTTATTAAAGAAATCTGAGGAAAATATTCTTGTGCTTTTGTATCATAAACGATACTCTCATTTTTCAAACCTTCTACTAAAGGTCTTGTGATTTTAGCAGAAACTGGGGTCGTCCAATGTATCCAATAGGATGAAAGTTTCGGTGTTAAAACGGGAACCGGAATTAATAAACGACGTAGTCTTCTTATTAATGCGTATCTCTTTATCATATCGCCATAACTTAATACATCTTCACCACCGATTTCAAACACATGATTTTTGGGAATTTTAGTGGAAATACTATGAATCAGGTATTCCAACACATTCTCTATTGAGATGGGTTGTGTTTTGGTATATACCCATTTCGGGCAGATCATAATAGGTAATCGTTCAGTTAAATTTCTAATAATTTCAAATGATAAACTTCCTGATCCAACAATCACACCTGATCTAAATTCAGTGACATCAATTTCTGAACTACGTAATATTTCACCTGTTTGTTGTCGAGATAATAAATGTTTTGAAAGATTATCAGATACTTCTCCCAAGCCACCAAGATAAATGATCTTATTGAGTTTTTCCAATTCAGCAATTTCTACAAAGTTATGAGCAGCATTCACATCAGCTTCATCAAAGTTTTTACCCTGAGACAAGCTATGAATCAAATAAAAAGCAATATCGATATTTTTGAACAAACCATGCAGTGAATCTTTATTCAACACATTTCCAGTAAATATTTCTACTTTAGAATACCAAGGTCTATTCTTAATTCGATCAGGGTTTCTAGCTAAAATTCGAACTTCAAATCCGAGTTCTAAAAGTTTTGGAATTAATCTACCGCCAACGTATCCAGTAGCACCTGTAACAAGTATCTTCATATATCTATTATAACTCAAAACAAGAAGTATGCCGAGGGCGAGACTCGAACTCGCACGTCTTTTAGGACAATGGATTTTAAGTCCACCGCGTCTACCATTCCGCCACCTCGGCTCGTACTACATTACAATGTAATGAATAGTATCAATTTGAATTAGAAAGTGCAATTATTTTAGAAATATTATCAACATTTTCTAAATTATTTAAACTTTCCCACAATTCCTCTGCATTTTGCTCACCCATTATTCTAGTAGCACAATAACAGAATTTTTCTTTTCGTTGTTCTTTAGACATAGGATTTTCAGTTGAACCTTGGAAGTCCAAACAACTATCAGATAGTTCAGTCCCATCTTCTAATGTTGCTGTAACCACGGCAGTAGTTCGTGTTGATTTACCATTGTTAGTATATGTAACATTAGATAAAAGATTTTCTACATCTTTGGAAAACCTTCTTTTATCACTAAAACTTTCAATATTAATTATACCATCTAATATTGCTACTGTTGCACAATACCATGCACTAAATTTTCCATCTAATCCTGAACGCGGGATTGGACCTGAATGGCCTGGGTTACTTGTTTCAATATGAATTTTCACAACTTTAGATGGGTCAAAATCATTATTTTTTCTAAGGTTTAATGCTGCTTCAATTGGACGTTGCATATTTATTTGAGCAGGAAATCTTTTTATGTCAAATCCTGGATCGATTAATGAAAATCTACTACCTAAATCATTTAAAAAAATATCCCAATTAACTTTTCCGTTAAATATGGCATCATTATAGCCATTTTCTGTTTCAAAAATATTTTTTGTACTAGTAAATCCAGATTCAACAAGTAATGCAGACTCTACTCCCATTCGAGCTGCATTTGCAGGATGTGTGGATTTAACCATAGTTCCCGTATTTGCAGTAAGGCCACCAGTTCTAGAAGCTGCAATCCCTAAACATAATTCTGTTTGATCACTATTAAAACTAAGCGCCTTAGCTGATGCAACTCCTGCTCCTAATGGTCCAAACAATCCTGGAGGATGATATGCACCATTAGTAACTCCTTCAGTCGCTAATCTCATTCTGGCTTGTATTTCCCATCCAAGAATGTATGAAAGTATTAATTGTTTACCATTAATACTACGATTTTCACCTAATGCCAAAGCAGATGGAAGACATGAAGAAGTTCCATGAGTTGCAGGATGACCTTGAATTTCATAATCAAGACAATGTCCCGATACACCATTTATAAATGCTGCTAATAAAGTACTTGTTTTATAATTATGACCTATAACTGTAGATTGATTATTACCACCCAAAGTTGTGACATACTGTGATACTAAACCTGAAACTTCTTGGGTTGATCCAGCCATCATATTAGCAAAACCATCTATGATAGGAATTTTAGCTATATCAACAAGATCTGAAGATAGGTCAGAAAATTGGATTTCTGAAACAAATTCTGAAAAAATAGTTGTAGGATTACTCATAACTTACTCCTAAAAACATATAGGCCTAAGGAATTCTTAGGCCTATATAAAAACTTTTCTTAATTTAGTTCAATTAAGCAGGAAGTGTTTGTATCATACCTAATTCAACCTTTTCTGGTGTATCAAGTATTCCTTGTGCTACCCTTGCTCGATGTTCAAATGTTGATCCCATTCTCATTGACCAAGAAGCAACACGTCGATACCACAAATGTATATCAAATTCCATCATAAAGCCCATACCACCATGAATCATTTGTGAATAAACTGTCACATGTTGTAATTTATCATTACAGAATGCTTTAGCTTGTGAAACTTCAACCTGATAAGGCTGTCCTTGGTCCATCTTCCATATAGCCTCTCGTGTGAGTAATTCTCCACCATCGATATACATAACTGCATCAGCCAACATATGAGCAACAGATTGAAATGCGCCAATTGGTCGGCCAAAAGCTACACGATTTTTTGAGTACTCAAGTCCCATTTCAAAATCTTTCCTTGCAGCACCACACATTTGGCTAGCATAAAAAACAGCTCCCAAATCTAACATATATTCTGCAGTAGTCCATCCTTTATCTATTTCCCCAATAACACTATCTGAGGAAACTTTTACATTATCAAAGATTACCGCAAACTGTTTATCTTTTGCTGTTGGGACCTCTTTTTCTGTAGTAATTCCTGCAGAGCCAGTGTCAACTAAAAATAGGGTTAATCCTTTGCCAGTATTGGCAGTAACAATTAACTTATCAGCTTGATTAAAATTATCGACAAACAATTTCTTGCCATTAATAACATAATCACTACCATCAGCAGTTGCAGTTGTTTTAACTGCTTCTTCTATTAGTCGAGGATCAGTTTCCTGGAAGGAATAAGTTAATATTAGGTCACCAGATGCAACTTGAGGAAGTATGTCACTTTTCATCGCCTCTGAACCATCTCTAGCAATAGTTAAAGCTGAAACCATAGTGCTTAGTAAAGGAACTGGAGCCATATGACGACCAACTTCTTCAAAAATCAAACCTAAAAACTGTAGTGGCTCACCTAGTCCACCGTATTGTTCAGGCAAAGACAAAGCTGTCCACCCCAATTCTGCGGCTACTTTTTTCCACATATCTTGAGAATAGCCCAATTCATCTTTTTCCATATCTCTGACTAGACTTGTAGGACATTCGCCCTCCAAGAATTCTCTAGCAAGATTACGTATCATTTCTTCATTTTCAGATAACAAGACATCCATTAGATCACCTTCTTGATGTATTTTTTATTTGTAATATTTGTTGCTTATAGATTCATTATCCTCTAGGTAGACCTAATCCACGTCTTGCAACTTGATCTCTCATTATTTGGACACTTCCATGGTTAATTCCAGATTGGAATGCTCCAAGTAGGTTATGAGCAAACAAACCACTTTCAACATTATTTGCTGAAGTATTTAAAAGTTGGCCATATGGTCCAAGCATTTGTGCATAAGCCTCTGTAGCTCGTAATCCATGTTCTGGAGCCCATACTTTTTCAGCTGAACCTTCATATGTGAAGTTTCCTCCAGATTCCACAATAGACATACTTCTCCAAGTCATCAATCGACATACTTGGGCCTCTATCCACATCTCTGCAACTTTATCACGCACAGTTGGGTTATTTCGAATATTGAGATATTGGCTTGAATCACTTTTAGCCAGATTTACAATATCTTCATCTCTTCTTACAGAAATCAGATACCTAGATGCTCCGACTCTATCTAAATTCAAACCCATTGCACCAACATACCAACCCATGTTGAGTTCACCTAGCAAACTACTCTTTGGGATTCGAACATTTTCATAAAAAGTTTCGTTAGTTCTAGGAGTTCCATAAGTGGTTCCTTCTGGAGCAGGAGGATCGTTTTGTATTGTCCATAAAGGTCGAACAGTAATACCAGGGGTATCCATTGGAAGCAAGAAAATTGATATTCCTCTATGCTTAGGAGCTTCTGGGTCGGTTCTTGCCATTAAATATAAATGAGTTGATACATGAGCTGAGGATGTATATATCTTTTGCCCATTAATTACAAATTCATCGCCGTCTTCAACTGCGCGGCACTGCAAAGATGCAAGGTCTGCACCTCCACTTGGCTCTGTAAAACCTTGAGCAAAACTAATTTCACCCTTGATAATTCGAGGAATATAATAGTCTTTTTGTTCTTGCGTGCCTGCTGCCATAATAGCTGGAGCTCCACTTCCTCCACCACCAACAGATAATCCAACTCTTGCAAATTCTTCTTCAACGAGATACTGAGTTAGGCGATCTCCACCTTGACCACCATATTCTTTTGGCCAAGATATACCTAACCAACCTCGCTCACCTATTTTCTTAAATAATTCATTCATCAAAGGGCCTCTACCGTCTTCACCACGGCCATGAACCTCTTCGATTACGTCTTGAGTCATGTTTTCTGCGATGAAATCTCGAACCTCTTGACGCAAAGCTTGTTGGGAACTAGCATACCCAAAATCCATATCGAACCTCCAAAAGTATTAAAGTACAATAAAATAAATTTTCTTTAGAACTTTGTTGTCAGCATATTTTGCACCCCAGATTATAGTATGTCAATAGAAAAGAGGTATTCACAATACGCTAGTGATATTGTACTACGAATTTAATTAATCTTAAAGCTATAAAATATGCCCTTTTTCTAAACTAATTAAATATTTCTTAGAATCTAAACCCCCGCCATAACCAACAAGTTTCCCTGACTTTCCAATTACTCTATGGCACGGAATAATTATGCTTATTGGGTTAAGGCTATTAGCATGTCCTATAGCTCTAACCGCTTTGCTATTTTCTATATTTTCAGCTTGTTGAGCATAACTAATTGTTGTTCCGTATGGTATCTGTAATAATGAATTCCAAGCGTTCATTTGAAAGGGTGTACCTTCGTAAAATAAAGGTAAATCAAATTTTTTTCTTTCTCCAGAGAAATATTGGCTAAGTTGTAATTCAGTAAGATTAATTAAACTATTATCTCGAGGTGATGCTATAGAAATTAATCGTTCAAAATAATTTCGTTTCGTTTCATAAATGACTGCCCTTAAATGGGTATCGTCAGTTATCAGATATAGATAACCTAAAGGTGAGATAATCTTTTTGTAGAAGTATTCATTCATTGATTGTTTCTAAATGCAGTTAAAACAATATAAGTTTAATATCTCAGGAAAGAAACTGATCAAATTCTTCAGGTATTACAATGTCTCCCCATTGTTTTTTTAATGCACTCCAAGCCCGAATTGTAGCATTTTGAGCCTGAGTTATTACTTCATCTTCATCCATAGTTAAAACTTTACCGTCTTTCATAACCCATTCTCCATCCACAATGACTGACTCAACGTCAGATGCTTGGCCATAATGAACTAATGAGGATAATGTATCAATAATTGGAGATAAGTGAGGCCTATCTAATCGGAGTATAGATATATCAGCCTTCATATTTTTACCAATATTACCCAAATCGTCACGTTCTAACGAATAAGCTGGGTTTAAAGTTGCCCAATTGAAGATATCTTTGGGTGTAGGAACCCCTGTGTCTTCACGCATACCTCTATTTAAAATTAAACCAACCCTCATTGCTTCAAACATATCTTCTGACATATTATCTGTACCAAGAGTTACATTTACACCCAAATCAACCAAACCAGGCATATTTGCTAACCCATGATATCCTCGTCTAGAACTTGAAGCTGGGCAATGCGCCATTGAAGTAGCTGTTTCAGACAAAAGCCCAATATCAGAAGTTGTACAGTATGAACAATGCGCTGCTAAAACATCTCTTCCTAGCCAGTCGTTTTCAAGTAAGTATTCAACAGGAGTTTTACCTTCTGCCATAGACTTAACTTGGGTAACTTCTTGTGATGATTGAGCTAAATGTATAGTGCGTCTTAAACCTTTTGAGTGAGCTATATCATTAAGTTCTCTCAATAACCATGGAGAACAAATATCAGTCGCATGAGCAGCAACCATACATTGAACTCTATTATTTTTTGTTGCATGATGATTATCAATTAACTGAAGTGTTCTCTCTAAAAAGGCATCTCCCCATGACTTATCATATCTATAACCTGAGGTTCGAATTTCTGTTGTAACTGCATCTGCTGCTGATTCTGCCAAATATAACCTAAGGCCGGTATTAGCCATAGTTTCGGCATAAGAATTAACAAATCTTAATGGATCAACAAGTGTGGTTGTTCCTGACTTTATAGCTTCCAAGCATCCAACTGCTGCTAAAGCTTTTCTATCTTCATCGGTCATAACAAAGGATATTGGTACCATATAACCATAAACTCGGTCGGCCGAACCTGCATTTTCAATAGCTCCTCTTAATACATTTAATACCGTGTGTGTATGATTATTTATCAATCCAGGTATAATTAATCGATTTTTCAGAACATATTTATCAAAATTCTGATAGTTGGCTTCTAATACCTCGGCGTCACCAACATCAATAATCTTATCCTTATCTATTGCAACAGCACCATTTGTTATAACTTTATCATTTTGTTCACCGGTAAGTATTGTTGCATGTGTAAGTAATATACCCATTTCCACACCCTCTATGTTAAGTCTTTTAATTCTACTGCTGCATCAGGATCTATGGGTCTCATTAAAAAATAATCCAACCTTCTTCTATAGAGATCTAAAATCCTACGTAACTCTTTAACAGCAGTACTATGTTCATCAACTCGTAAATCTACACGAGCAAAGGTATCACTTCCATAAACTAAAATTGCAGCAGAATGATAGGGTGTCATGTCTTCAATTTCACCGCCTGCATCCAATCCAGATTCTAAACTCAACATTAATCTTTGTTCTAAATCCTCAGATGAATTATTTTCAAAGGTTTGCGACATAGCTTTAATGACCTCTTCACCTACTAATCCATTTCCTAATGCAATAAAATTGTTTCCCTCTTGATGACCAGCCCATGGACCATTTAATTTACCCGTTCGAGCAGCAGTACGACCATCAACATCAATGATACCAATTTGTCTACGCTCTATATATTGATCAGATTTAGATAATTCATCCATAGTTGCTTTTGCGGAATAGCCAGTAGATAAAAGATTTAAAGCAAATTTACCCAAACGAGGATCAGTAGATGCTTGGGTTGTTATCGCACCCACATGAGGTTGTACATGAGGGCATCTTGAACCAACTGATAAATCTGATGTAGTTACAGCAACTCCAAACATACCTGTTCTGTTACATCTTCCCACAATTGAAAAAGTACTACTTTCTATACCTATCATAAAACACCTACTGTTCGAATTTAAGAAAATATAATGGAGGCGACGGCGGGATTCGAACCCGCGAATAGAGGTTTTGCAGACCCCGGCCTTAGACCACTTGGCTACGTCGCCTTAATATATTCTTTATAATGCCGAGGAGGAGACTTGAACTCCTACGAGCTTTCGCTCACGGCCCCCTCAAGACCGCGTGTCTACCGATTCCACCACCTCGGCCCATGGATTTTAAACTCTGGCAGGGGTGCGAGGGCTCGAACCCCGGACCTACGGTTTTGGAGACCGCCGCTCTTCCAGCTGAGCTACACCCCTAAGGTTAAAACATCGTTTATGCTCACCAGAAGCTACAGTATACAGAAATTTAGCATCGAAAATCAATTACGTCAATTTTTCCTTTTGTCCAACTAATTCTTCTAATGAATCAGAACTATTATTACGTTCAGATTCTGTATACCACTGAAAAAAAATTATCCCCATAAATAGAAAGAAAACAAAAGCCCCAGGAATCTTCATAATAAGACCACCAATTTGTTGATCTTCAATTCGGCTTAAACCCCACAGAACAGGTAGATCACTATACCAATGATAAATTTCTCCTCGAGAAAATGTAATAGCTGCCCCAACAAATCCCATAGGCAAAGTTTGGAAAAATAAATATATTATTCTTATTGGATATCCTAATCTTTGCACTTGTGCAGAAGCACCTAATAATGGCCACCATAATACTAATGCTCCAAACATAAAAACTAGATGTTCGACAATATGAAGCCAATGATTTGATAATGAAAGGTCATATACCCATGGAACATGGAATCCAAAAATTACAATATTTGATAAGAAAAAAGCAATTATCGGATTAGCAAAAATTCGAAAAATAACTCTTAGTATTTTTAATTGAAAAATCCAAGTCCACAGCCATGGAGGAACTCCTTTTATATATAACGGAATAGAAACTAATATCAGTAATAGATGTTGTGTCATATGAGCACTAAATAAAAATCTATCTGCTAGTTCATGAATAAAAGAAGTTAAGGCTATATATACAATTATATTAGCTAATGTAAAATAAAATAGTCTTCTATTATCTATCTCTGATGCTAAACTATATTTCTCTCTAAGTGGAATAATCGCATAAATATATAATGCTTGAAGTAATAAAACTCCAATAATTATTTCAAAATGTAAGTGCCACTCAGTCCAAGAAAATTGATCAGTCATATAACTATTATAAGTTAGTAGATATTTTTTGTCTTATTCGTTATCAATGACTTGCAAGCGTCTGAAAGTAAGTATTGTTCCAAGAATCATACTTCCACTTAGTAAAACTGCAGTAATTATGGCCATAAAATCAGCCATTTGATTCCAACCTGACTCTGTACCAGTAGCAGTGATTATTTGTATAAATAAATATATAGCTAAAATAATAATAAATAATGCAGTAGCAGCACCAATTATCTTTCTAAACAATATATTCTCAGAAGCTGCAACACCTGCAGCGCCAATAGCTATTAGAGTTAAAATTGTTGCGCCAATTACAGCATAGGGCTCTAAAATCCCAAATCGCTTATGCTCTAGGTGAGCGAGGTATGTAAATGCTTCTCCAATACCAAATATCAATCCTAGTGTAAAAAATACAACTATGAATGGAACCCAAAAAGCAGATAACAATCTGTCCATCAAACTAACCTTTCATTTATCAACATTTAATTAAAAAACACCAAACAATAACATAAGGGCACACAATACATAAATTGCAAGTATCAAACCACTACCAAATAGAATAGTAAATAATTTGTTATCAAATTTAAGATGCATGTAATACCCAACAACAACAACAAATTTGCCTATGGAAAGAATTAACAGTATAGGTATTAATACAGCAGAAAGAGCCTCTACATACACAACAGCTACCTCTATTGCTGTTACAACGCTTAATATTAGAGCAATAACAACATACTTCATGGAACTAGGATGTTCTGTATTGTGATGTTCAGTAGCCATATTTTCTCCCTATACTAAATTAATGAACAATGTTTGGAGCTTCGATTAGATAAACAACGGTAAATATTACAATCCATACAATATCAACAAAATGCCAATACAAACCGGCTAATTCAATATTCAAACTTTGATCCTGTGATAATCTACCTCTAAGTGACATGATATAAAAAGACATCAAGATTACTACTCCAAATGTAACGTGTAAACCATGAAAACTTGTAAGTGTGAAAAAGCTTGATCCAAATAAATTACCTTGTAAAGTAACTCCTTGTTCAACAAAGACTGTGAATTCGAAGTACTGACCACCAAGAAATATACATCCCAGAATAGATGTTGCAAGCAACCAAATTCTCAATCTGGCGTGGTCACCTCTTTGTATTGCACTTAGTGCCAAAACCATTGTTAAACTACTCATCAAAAGTACAAAAGCACTCACTGAAGTATATGGAATATTAAATACTTCATAAGGATATGGACCTACAACACTTTTACCCCTGTATAGTAAATAGGTGGAAACAAGTGAGGCAAAAAACAAACAATCTGAACCTATAAAAGCCCACATCATAACCTTACGATTATCTAATCCTGTTGTCGTAGTATGACCTGCTGTCTCATGTGTAGTCATATTTAAAATACTCCCATTCTTTAATGATGATCCTCAGGGTCGGCTGGTTCAAAACACCAACCGTATGCCCCGAAAAATGTAGCAAGTATACCAACTATTGCTATAGTTAAACCAACCACATTATATTGACTGTAAATTGCGAAACCAAAACCCGAAACTGATAACCCAATACCAGTTATAAATGGGAAATAGGACAAACCTGGCATATGTATATCTACTTCTTCATCCCCTTGATTATCATCTGAAGCACCTTGCGGAATAGGCGTCATATAACCTTGCTCATCTGTACTATATTTTGTATCCCAAAAAGAGTCTAAACCATTAACAATTGGGATTTCTTTAAAGTTGTATTCAGGAACTGGTGAAGGAATAGACCATTCTAGTGTCCTGCCGTCCCATGGATCTGCAAGATCAGTACGTCGTTCTTGTCTCATAGTGTAAAAAACATTGACTATGAATACGATAGTGCCTAATGCAATGATATATGAACCTAAAGTGGAAACAGTATTCCAAAACTCCCAGCCATATTCAGCACCGTAGGTATAAATTCTTCGTGGCATACCGTCCATACCAAGCCAGTGCATAGGACCAAAACTCATATTCATACCAATAAATAATAAAACGAAATGAATAACACCCAAGTTTTCATTTAATAGCTTTCCACTAAATTTAGGCCACCAATAGTAAATTCCTGAGAAGATACCAAATATTGCACCGCCAAACAGTACGTAATGAAGATGGGCAACAATATAGTATGTATCCTGTTGTTGATAGTCTGATGGAGGAGCAGCATGGCTAACACCACTAAGACCACCGATAATAAATAAGAATACAAACCCTATAGAGAACAACATAGGGGTTTTAAAGTCTATTGAACCACCCCACATTGTACCAATCCAATTGAATATTTTTACTCCTGTAGGAACTGCAATAAGCATTGTAGTAATAGCAAATGTAGCATTTGCTACAGGTCCCATTCCAACAGTAAACATGTGATGACTCCAAACAGCCCATCCCATAAATCCAATGAATATACCTGAAAATATAATAAATGGATATCCAAACAATGGTTTCTTAGAAAATGTTGGTAATACCTCTGATACTATACCCATTGCAGGTAAAATTAAAATATAAACCTCAGGGTGACCAAAAACCCAAAATAAATGTTGCCATAAGAGAGGATCTCCACCGGCTCCAGGGGCGAAAAATTGCGTACCTAATATTCTATCTAAAGCTAGCTCAATTAAAGCTATAGTAATAACAGGCATAGCAGTAACTAACAAAATTGATGTAATAAATGCCATCCAGGTAAATACAGGCATCCTCATCAGAGTCATACCGGGAGCCCTCATATTAATGATAGTTACAAGAAAATTCAAACCACCTGCAACCGAAGAAACTCCAAGTACTAACAATCCAAGTGAATAGAAATCCATTCCTCTACCGCCACTACCATATTGGTCTAGAGTTAATGGAGCATAAGCAAACCACCCTGAGTCTGCTGCTCCGCCTAGTATCCAACCTGCATTTAGTAACAATCCTCCCGAAAGATAAATCCAGTAACTTAATGCATTTAAACGTGGGAAAGCAACGTCTCGAGCTCCAATTTGCAAGGGTACTATTAGATTGAAAAAAGTAACAGCTAAAGGCATAATCGCTAAAAATATCATAGTCAGTGCATGCATAGTAAACAGCTGATTATAAATATCAGGTGAAACTATCTCATTATCTGCAAATGCAAGCTGACTTCTAATAATTACTGCTTCAAGTCCACCTAAAAGAAAAAAGAATATAGCCGTAAAGCCATACATTATTCCTATTTTTTTGTGGTCAACCGTAGTAATCCAACCCCAAACACCTGTTGTGTAAGAAGTGGGTCTCTGCAAAAACTTTGGCAGAGATCCTGAATTAGCTGCCATCAATTTACCTCCGTTATTTTTATTTATTAGTGTTATTTATTATCTTAATGTTTGCAAATATGCAACCAGAGCCTCAACATCTCCATCTTCAAAGTTTAGTGTTGGCATATAAACCCCAGGTTTCATATTTTTGGGATCAGTAATCCAAGAAGTTAAGTTTTCTTCGGTATTATCAAACATTCCTGAAGCCAGCGTGGTCCTACTAGCAACATGAGTCAATACAGGACCTGCATTACCTCTTATTTTCATACCTGCTACTGTATGACAAGCTGCGCACATTTGATTCTCAACCTGTTGACCTCTTATAACTCCGCTGAATTTTTTATTAGCAAATATATTCGCACCTTTTGCTGCAAGGCCAGAACAATTTGCATCAGCAGAGGCACATTCAATAAGGCTAGCATTAGCAGATTTCTGTTCATTTTCTACCCATTCATCAAATCCAGCTTGATCATGAACATATACTTTGAATTTCATGTTTGCATGAGATGTTCCACAATATTCAGCACATTGGGCATAATATTCGCCAGGTTCATCTGCAATAAACCACATAGAATTATTATTATTAGGAACCAAATCCATTTTACCTGCTAATTTTGGAATCCAAAAACTATGGATAACGTTTTCAGATTTTAAGGAAACATTAATAACAGTGTTAGTAGGAATATGCATTTCATTAGCTGTTACAATATTTATATTCTCATCAGTATATTCAAATCCCCACCACCATTGATACCCCTCAGCTGTTACTTCGATTTTAGGCATATTTGTAGGTATCTCGTCATGTTCGAAAATCATACTTACTGTTGGAATAGCAACAGCTGCCAAAACGAAAATAGGTGCTATTGTCCAAGCAATTTCGAGTTTATCATGACCATGGACTTGTTTTGGAAGTTCATTTTCAGACTTTCTGCGATATTTTATGATTGTATAAACTAAACCTGTTTGAACTACAATAAAAACTGCAGCCATTGCCCAAAAAAGGATCTCAAACAAATATCCCTGATCCCGGGCAATAGGACCTTTTGGATCAAATGTAGATTGCAAATGTTCAGGTGTACAAGCTAAAGAAAGCCCTAACAACATAGTTGCAAAAACAATCTTTAAAATCCTAGTGTGTTTCAAGTTATCACCATTCAAGCTTTATTATATATCAATACATTCTATCACAATCTGTGATAAATTTCACAGCGAAATATATCAAAGACATTAGGTTCAGTCAATACAAACTGTAATCATTTATAAGAAGGCATAAAACATCATTCTTAAAAAAGACATTGTAGTTACTTAAGACCTGTTTTACAATAAAATTAATGACTACTGAAAAAAATAACTATACAAACTTATTTGATCTTTCTGGGGTAGGTTCAGGATTTAAAACAATTCTGCTAATCACCTTATGTTTGCTTTTTGCACTTATAACTTTAGGTGGAATAGTTAGAGTTACTGATTCTGGTTTAGGGTGTCCTGATTGGCCGCTTTGTTACGGGCAATTCATTCCGCCTCTTGAGGACGTAAATTACGCGGGTGAACTTATTGAGGTACATAAAATATGGATTGAGTGGTCTCATAGGACATTAGCAGCTATAACTGGATTCCCTATTTTATTAGTGACAATACTTGCTTGGTGGAAATATCGTAAATTTTCACTAATAACGGTACCTGCTACAGTCGCTCTAATACTTTTAATCTTTCAAGTTGTACTAGGAGCGATTACAGTTCTAAGAGAATTACCACCAGAAATAGTTACAACTCATCTAAGCACTGCACAATTTATATTTGCCACCCTGCTCTTTATGTATGTTATTTTGACTAACAAAATTCAACCTTTGAAAGACAAATTAATAATTGATAAAATTCCAAACCTTTTACGATGGTCCATAATTGGTGCTGCAAGTTCATTTATAATACTTATATCGGGATCATATGTTGTTGGCGCAGGTGCAGGCACCAGTTGCCCCAATTGGCCTCTTTGTGATAACACTCTATTGCCGCAACTAAATATTCAATGGCTACATATGTTTCATAGAGTCGTAGTAGTAGTGGGCACTATCACAATAGCAATTCCTGTAATCTACGCATACAAAATAAATATTCCCAAAATTACTTTTCCAGGATTACTTGTAGGAACATTTTTACTCGCCCAAATTTTTATTGGAGCGTTAAATCCAGCTTCAGGATTTCATCCTGTATTCAGAGTCCTTCATTTGTCATTAGCGTCTGCATTATGGCTTGCATCTATGTACCTTTTAACTATTACCTGGATGTATCAAAAACAAACAAACTTAAAATCTGAATTCAATTTAATACAACTACTATCTGACTATTTTGAATTATCCAAACCTTTGATCATTTTATTATTACTACTTTCTGCTCTAACTGGAATGATTATTGCTGAGCAAGGTTTGCCACAAATACATCTTATAGCTACTGTATTAGTTGCAGGTGCTTTGGCTTCTGCCGGGGCTAATGCAATAAATAATTTTATGGATAGAGACATAGATACCGTCATGTCTCGAACCAAATCCAGACCTGTTGCTGGAAGTAGAGTTAGCCCTACAAATGCATTGATTTTTGGCATCGTATTAAACGTAATATCTTTCGTAGCCTTTTGGACAATAGTTAATTTACTTAGTGCTTTATTAACATTAGGTGCCACTTTATTTTATGTTTTTATTTACACGCTGTGGTTAAAAAGAACTTCTACTCAAAATATTGTTATTGGTGGAGCTGCAGGAGCACTTCCTCCTATCATTGGATGGGCTGCTGTACAAGGCAGTATTGGACTACCATCACTATACCTTTTTGCAATAATTTTCTTTTGGACACCTCCACATTTTTGGGCACTCTCCATCCTTTTGGAAAAAGATTATGCTAATGCAAATATTCCAATGCTAAATGTAGTTATGGGTATAGAAGAAACGCGTAAATTTATAATGATGCATTCAATAATTTTAGTTGCTTTAACTATACTTTTCTATACTGTTCCTCAACTAGGTTTATTTTACCTTGTTTCTGCATTAATCTTAGATGTATATTTTTTGTATCTTGGTATAAAACTCTGGCAGAGCCAAGACCATTTATCTGCGAGAAAATTATATTTATATTCCCTGTTATATCTTATGCTTTTATTAATAGCAGTTATGATTAGTAGTGGTTTCGGTATTTGATAAGTATACAAAAAATATACAAACCTTTTTCCTACAGTATTACCTTATTAGTAGTATTTTTACTTTGGACTATTTTGCTAACTAACTGCACACCTAATGAATTTAAAGGGACAACTATTACTAATGGTCAAGAAATCCCCTCATTTAAACTTACAGACCAATACAATAATTCTGTAATCACTGATGACTTTGATGGCCAAATTATTGTTTTAACTTTTTTATATTCAGAATGTAAAGAAGAATGCAAAATCATTGTCCCAATAATCTCTAAATTGCAATCTGAAATTTTGAACCAACATCCAGACATTGCCAAAGATATAACATTCCTTTCCATTTCTGTGGATCCAAACAATGATATCCCAGAAAATACATATAAATACATGAGATTAAATAACGAAAATCCTTACTGGCAATCGAAAGAAGTTCAAGCTAACTGGGTTTTTCTAAGTGGAGAACTCGAAAAACTTGAAGGTATTTGGAGTCATTATGGTATAGCAACAGATGCAGCAATTATGGATCAAGGCAATGTTATTGAAGTAATTTCGCAAAAAACTATGCGAGATTTATATAATAATGACAACTTTCCTTCTTATAAAATAGATCATTCTTTACCAATTTATATTATAGATAAGTCAGGCGTTACACGATCTGTTTATAATGATTTAAAAATAGATACTGAAGATATAATCCATGATATACTTCTCATTGCGAATTAAAAATTACAGGGGGCAATTATGAATGGTACTGAAGCGATAGCAAGAATATTAAAAAAAGAAGGAATTGAATGGATATCCTGTTTTCCCTCAAATCCTGTTATTGAAGCAGCTGCTAAAGAAGGTATTCGACCCATAGCTTTTAGACATGAACGTGGGGGCATGATGGCAGCAGATGGATTCAGTCGCATGAATGATAGAAATCAATTTGGAGTTTTTGCTATGCAAAACCAAGCTGGTGCTGAAAACTCTATGGGTGGAATTAGCCAGGCTTTTGCGGACAATATTCCTGTTTTAGTATTACCAGGTGCCCCTGCTTTGCACAGAATTAATATAAGACCAGAATTCTCTGCAGTAGATACATTTAGAAATGTTTTAAAATACGGTGAGTTAGTTAATAAAGCAGATCAAATACCTGATGTCATGAGAAGAGCATTCCATCAACTTAGAAACGGACGACCTGGCCCTGTCATGATTGAACTTCCTAGTGATGTAGGTGCAAGTGAAATAAATATCGATATAGATTCGTATCATTCACCTACAAAAAGTACTCAATTACCTTCAATATCTAGTATTAAAGATACAGTTTCAGCGTTACTAAAAGCAAAAAATCCCATAATTTGGTCAGGTATGGGTGTTTTATTTTCTCAATCTACTGAAGAACTCAAGGAATTGGCAGAATTACTAAGTCTACCAGTATATACCAGTATGCCTGGCAAATCAGGATTTGATGAAACTCATCCATTATCATTAGGAGCAGGTTCTGGAGCAACAACTGCAGCTGCTGTTAAATGGTTAGATGAATCAGATTTAATCCTTGCGTTAGGTACAAGTCTAACTCGAACACCATATGCAAGAACTATACCTGACGGAAAAACTATAATTCATAATGTTGTCAGTGTAGAAGATATTAATAAAGATTATAACGTAGAAATTTCACTTCCTGGGGATACAAAGGAAACGATAAAATTATTGATTGATGAAATAAAATCACAAGTGGGTGACAAAGGTAAACAAAGACCTGAAGTTATTAAAGAAATACAAAGTGTTAAATCAAAATGGCTAGAACAATGGTTGCCAATATTAACAGATGATGAAGGACCGATTAATCCTTACAGGTTAATATGGGAATTAGACCAAACAGTTGATAAAACCCAAAGCGTAGTAACTCATGATGCCGGAGCACCAAGAGATATGATGGTGCCGTTTTATAATGCAACAACTCCCCATGGTTATGTAGGTTGGGGGAAAACTACTCATCTTGGGTTTGGTATTCCATTAATGATTGGGGTTAAAAAAGCATTCCCAGAAAAATTTTGTGTCAATTTTATGGGTGATGGTGCCTTTGGAATGTCTGGTTTAGATATTGAAACGTCGGTTAGGTCAAATTTACCAATTACGACTATTCTATTAAATAACGGTGGAATGGCAACCTATCCTGGAGGCTTTCCTACTGCGCGAGAAGTTTATGGTGTTTCACATATGTTTGGAGAATATTGGAAAATAGCTGAAGGAATGGGCGCTACTGGTATCAAAATAACCAAGCCATCAGAAATTAAGCCAGCATTATTACAGGCACAAAAGCTTAATAGCGAAGGAAAAACTGTTCTTATAGACGCACATACTAAATTTGCAGATCAAAGATCTAATTAAAATTAAGAACCATTAAATATAGGGTCTCGTTTATCAATAAATGCTTTAAATCCTTCTTTACAATCAGCAGTTCTTGACATGGTTGCTATACCTAAATGCTCTAAAGCCATCTGAGATTCTAAAGATTGTTCAAAAGTTGAAACTAATAATTTCTTTGCCATACCTATAGCTGAAGTGGCACCTTTAGCTATAGATTCAACGAACTTTTGGCCATCTTCAATCAATGAATCTTCAGGTACAACTCGGCTTACTAGCCCCCAGTCCATAGCTTCTTCAGCGCTCAAAATACGATTTGTAATCATAAGGTCCATCATTTTTCTTATCCCTATGATTCTAGGAAGAAAATAACTGGAAGAACCATCAGGAGAAAATCCAATTCTAGAATATGCTAACGTAAACTTCGCAGAATCAGAGGATACAACAAAGTCCGATGCCCCAACCAAACTTAGACCTGCCCCTGCTGCAAATCCTTGCACTATAGAAATTACTGGAGCCTTGCATCTTGAAAAATTAGCTATTGCTGCATGTAAATTTGTAGCCATACTTTCTAGGTATTTTTCAAGATTACTGCCTTCTTGACTGAATGCTTTAACATTCCCACCGCCACAAAATATTTTTCCCTGTCCAGTTATTTTGATTGCTCTTAATTTAAAATTAGTTAGACATATTTCAGAAACTTGAGCCATTTCTTCTGCCATCTCTGATGTCATGGCATTTGCACTATCTGGAGTAGCAAATTCCATATATGCGATTTGATCTTTTATATCAAAATTTAAAGTTTTATAAGAACTCATATATACCTCTTTTTTATTGTATTTCTGATAACCATTGACTTATTTCATATCCAATTTCTATTGGTGAGTCTTCTTGAATAAAATGCAAACCTTTAACTGTAACTTCTTTTTGATTTGTCCATTGTCTACAAAATTCCCTCTGTGCACCTGTGAGAATAGAACCAGGATTAGCATTGATAAATAATTTTGGAAATTTACTTTTATTCATAAATTCAGCATAATTACTAATTATTTCAACCATATGTTGGGGTTCCCCAGAAATTGGAATTTCTCTAGGCCATACTAAAGTTGGTAGTCTAGTTTCCATAATCGAATATGGAGATCTGTAAATTTCCATTGCAGCATCAGAAACACCGTTTATAGCACTATTTGGTAGTATTCTCTCAACAAAAATATTTTTTTCAAATATCAATTCTTCACCAGCATCAGATCGAAGAAGATTAAATATATTTCTAGCATTCTCTGGCCACTCGTCCCAAGTTATTGGTCTAACTAAAGCCTCCATATAAACAATACCTTTTATTCTTTCAGGATTATTATATGCCCAATAAAAACCTAGAGCAGAGCCCCAATCATGAATTACCAAGGTAATTTTCCCATCGGGCACCACATTGTCAATAAATTCTGACAAATAATTATAATGCTCTAAAAAAGTATATCTGCAATTATCCGGTTTGCCAGAATTACCCATTCCGATTAAATCCGGTGCTATACAACGTGAAGTTTTCTCTATTTGTGGAATTATATTTCGCCACAAAAATGATGATGTTGGATTTCCATGTATAAACATAATAACATCACCGTTTCCGCTATCAATATAAGACATAAATGAACTATTTATGTCTACTTTTTTTCTTTCATAATTGTCTATTGAACTAATTTCCATAGCTTACATACTCCGAATTTTTTTGATTAATAATTGGGCCATGTAATAATCTCTAACACCTCCATTTTCTATTGGTGGTACTAGGTATATATTATTAAAACCTAAGCTTAATAATTCCTGAACAAACTTCAAAGCAATTTCCAACGAAGAAACATTAGATTTCATTTCATTTTCTACATCTTCTGGTATAAATCCCCAATTTCTTCCAGTCTTAGAAAGCATTTGTACTCCATAAAAAATTGGCTTATCTATTCTATAACCATATTGTGAATAATATGCTTTATGAAAATCTAAAATTAAACTTGTGTCATAACAAGGTTGCGAGATGAAAAAATCTGTACCGTTAGTAATTTTTTTTCTAACTAATTTTATTTCATTAATTTGTGGTACTTTTGAAAAATCTATAGCACTACCAACGGTAAAAGTTGCTATAGAATCTAATTTACTCTGTTGGAAATCCATTCCATGGTTCAAATTAACAATATCAGAAATTAAAGTTGTAGTTGTATAATCATTAACAGTTTTTGCTGATTTTTTTTGTTTGGTAGACTTATCTCCATTAACAACAAACACATTATTTAAATTTAGCATTTGTGCACCCAGTAAATTACTTTGGATAGCTAGTTTATTCATATCACGACAGTTCAGAGTAAAAATCACATTTTGGTTTTCTTGATAGCTTAACTTATATGCAAAAGGTATAGGTGCTGATCTAACAGAGCCCCCAGGACTATCTATAATTAACAAAAAATCTGAATTGATATTTATAATTGATTCATACCCTACGTTATTTACACCTTTTGGGGGGGAAATATCTGTTATAAATACATTACCAAATTTTGTTTCTGTTTCTTCTATTTCTTGAATAAATCCCATATCATATGACCAATAAAAAAATTTAATCGTTTAAATTATTTTTTGTAATTATAATAACTGGATAATAAAAATGAGTACAATATATTTTGTTGGCACACCTATAGGTAATTTGAGTGACATTACCCTACGAGCAATCGAAGTTTTAACTAACGTAGACTTGATATTAGCAGAAGATACCAGAACAACTAAAAAATTATTGAATAAATATGAAATTAACACAAAGCTATTAAGCTATCATGAACATAATAAAACAAAACGTCTCTCTGAAATATTAGAAGCATTGGATACTGGAGATATAGCTCTTGTTTCAGATGCCGGAACACCTAGTATACATGATCCTGGAACTCTCCTTGCAAACGAAATCTTAGAAACTGATCATAGTATTGTGCCTATACCAGGTCCATCTTCAATAACAACTGCTCTTTCAGTTTCAGGATTGGATTCTGAACATTTTACATTTTGGGGTTTTTTACCTCATCAAAAAAGAAAACGAGAAAAAATAATTTCTATGATATCTTCCATTGAAAACACTTCAGTTTTTTTTGAAACCCCTCATAGATTAAAGTCTACTTTAGATTTACTTCAACAATTATTAAATCCGCAGAGGAAAATTGTTGTCTGTAGAGAACTCACAAAAATATATGAGGAAATTGTAAAAACTACAATTTCAGAAGTAAAATCAAAATTCCTAAATCCAAAAGGGGAATTTACAATCGTAATTGAAGGAAAATCCGATTTTTCAGAAAATAAATTATCAGAGGAAAAAATATTTAGTGAAATTTATGAAGATCTTAAAATACTAAAAAAAGCTGGGTCGGGTCCCAAAGAAGGTATTCAGTGGATTATGAAGCATTATCCCCATATTAGTAAAAAAGAAATTTATGATATTTGGATTACAATTTGATAATTACAAAAAAATATTTGATTTGTATCAAAAAATTAGTTTAAAATAGTTATCTAATCCACAAGCATTAAAGAGGATACATTTGTCAGAAAATATCTTGGTCGCAACTGCCTGGCCATATACAAATAATTATCTCCATTTAGGCCATATAGCAGGTTGTTATTTGCCTGCAGATATTTTCGCTCGTTATCAAAGGGCTCGCGGAAACAAAGTGATAATGGTGTCTGGAAGTGACCAACATGGTACTCCAGTAACAATTGCAGCTGAATCAGAAGGTGTTCAACCAATAGATATTGTTAATAAGTATAGAAAAAACCATTTGGAAGTTTGGGAAAGGCTTGGGATATCCTATGACCTATTCACTACTACTGGAACTGATAACCACATTGCTACGGTTCAGGACATATTTACAAAACTATATAATAAAGGATTAATTTACAAGAAAAATATGACTTTATTATATTCTGAGATTGATAATAGATTTCTCGCTGACCGGTATGTAGAAGGAACTTGCCCAGATTGTAATTTTGAAAGAGCTCGGGGAGATCAATGTGATCAATGTGGGAAACCAATGGACGCCCTTGAACTAATCAATCCTATTAGTAAATTAAGTGGTGATACTCCAATACCTAAAGAATCTGAACATTTCTTCTTAAAATTGAGCGCTCTAGAACAACCTTTGTTAGATTGGATAAAAAAGAACGATTATTGGAAACCAAATGTGAAAAATTTCAGTTTAAAATATCTCACAGAAGGATTAAAAGATAGAGCAATAACACGTGATATTGAATGGGGTATACCAATTCCATTAGAAGGATATGAAACTAAAAGGATTTATGTATGGTTTGAAGCTGTAATTGGATATCTATCTGCCTCAAAAGAGTGGGCACAAATTCAAAACAAACCTGATGAATGGCAAAAGTTTTGGTTTGATAAAAATGCACGAAGTTATTACTTTTTAGGAAAAGATAATATACCATTTCATACTATAATTTGGCCTGGAATATTACTTGGATATGAAAACCATAACTTACCGTATGATGTACCTGCTAATGAATATATGAATCTCTCTGGAGGTAAATTTTCAAAAAGTGAAAATCGAGCGGTATGGACACATGAATTTTTAGAAAAATTCTCTGCTGATGCCCTACGATATTACATCGTTTCTAATATGCCTGAAAATAGTGATTCTGATTTTACATGGGAAGAGTTTTTGAGAAGAAACAATGATGAGTTGGTAGCTACTTTAGGAAATCTAATCCACAGAATACTTACCTTCACTTTTAGAAATTTTGACAGTAAAATTCCTGAACCAAAAAAAATAGAAACTAGTGATGAAAAATTGATGTCAGAGATTTTTATCACTAAAGAAAAAGTTGAATCCAATTTGGATATTTGCAAATTTAGAGAATCGATGAGAAATATAATGAATCTTGCTCAAAATACCAATAGATATTTAGATTCAGAAGCTCCATGGCATTCTATTAAAACAGATAAAGAACGAGCTGGAACAACCATGTGGGTTTCATTATATGCAATTAGTGCTATAAAAACATTTCTATACCCATTTATGCCAAATGCATCTCTTCAATTAGGAAGCTATCTAGGAATCAGTACTGATGTAAATCAACCTACTTGGGAAGTCGAAAAACCTAAATCAGGGACTACTCTCGAAACACCTTTTCCTTTATTTAAAAAACTCGAAATTGATATAGAAAACCCATTAGCAGATGAATAATATAGAAAAAATCGATCTTATAAATATTTATAAACCAATACAAAAATCGTTAAATACCGTAGATGAAAATCTGCTTAACTTACCAGTAAACCAACACCCTACTCTTGCAAAGCCTTTACAACATATTTCAAATTCAAGTGGCAAGAGAATGAGGGCTGCAATTACATTACTTACGGCTCAAACAGAGAAACCGGTAACAATTGAATCTATATCTATGGCTGTAGCTATAGAATTATTTCACCTAGCTTCTTTAATTCATGACGATGCAATTGATAAATCAGCTGTACGAAGAGGAGAAGAAACAATAAGTAATCTTTATGGTACAGATATGGCAATATTAATAGGTGACCTGGTATTCGCAAATTCTGCCTCGACTGTCTGTGATACAGGGAATATCCTCGCTATACAAAGATTTTCTGAAACAACTATGGAAGTTTCTACAGGGCAAATTTTAGAAACTTCACAAAAGTTTAATACTCAACAAAATATTGAAGGATACTTAGAAAGAATATATAAAAAGACCGCTTCAGTTTTTGAAACTTCAGCTGAAACAGGTGGAATAATTTCTGGCGCATCAGAAGAAAAAACTGCTCTGTTAAAATCGTATGGGTATAATTTGGGAATGGCGTTTCAAATCATCGATGATATTTTAGACTTTGAAGGTGACCCAAATGAATTTGGTAAACCTGTAGGTCAAGATTTAGAACAAGGGTTACTTACGTTACCATCACTACTTTATTTAGAAAAATTCCCTGATGAAACAAGTATTCCTGCATTATTTTCAGACGGTGATTCTCAAAAATATAAATTCCAAGTGGTTGAAAAGATTATGAATTCTGAAATTATCGAAGAATGTTATATCAAAGCTCAAAATTACTGTAATACTAGTAAAGAGATGTTAGAAAAGTTGCCAAATTCTGAGGAAAAAGCATCGCTTAGTTTATTACTTGATTATGTAATCGAAAGAAGACAATAATAGCCTAACTAAGTATTCTAAAGCCATCTTTAATAACTACATCGACTGCTAATTTATGAACATTTGTGTGATCAATATTTTGTAAATTCTGGTTTAATATAACAATATTTGCTTTATCTCCTACAGAAGGTTTTTTGGATATGATATCGTTAGCACTAACTTGATTTACTCCTTGACTGATCAACCACATCGATTCCGTAATGCTAATCGCCTGATTACCGTTGTATATGTTACCTAATTGATCTTTTCTATTAACCATAGATTGGATATTTATCAGAGGATCCAAATTTCCATAGGGAGCATCAGAACCTATAGCTAAATTAAATCCACTATCTAATAAGGTTCGATAGTTGAAAGTATAAGGTTGAAGCATTTTAGGTATTCTTTGAGAATACCTAAACCCGTTTTGATAAATAAATGAAGGATTAACTACTAAGTTAACACCCAGTTTTTTTGCTTTTGTGATAATCTCTGGAGTTGCTTCAGTAAAATGTTCTATTCTATCTTTATTTGGGTGATTGCTATTTGAATAAACTATTTCTAAAGCATCCAATGTATTGTTAATTTCGTCTTGGGTAACTGCATGAATAGCTACAGGAAATCCATATTTGTGTGATTCGCTAATTTGATTTGAAAGTTGATTTAAGTTTGGATATATACTCCCAGAAATGGAACTAACAATTATCTTTGTATGTCCTAACATCATATCTTTTTCCTTATAACCAAAATATAAACCTCTATTAATAAATTCATCTAAATGATCGATACCAGGTAATAAAGTAATAGAAGGAGAAAATTGCAGACTGCTACTATGTTCGAGACAAATATTCCATTTTTCTAGATCATTATTTATAGAAGCATCATGAATATAAAATATTCCCATATGGATAAGTTGTTCTAAGGTATTTGAAATATTAATTTCTGTCCGTTTTGCTTGATTCTTCTCTCTCAACAAAAATGAAATTTGTTCATTCATATCAAAAAACCATCCTGTAAGATTCCCATTATCGTCGCGGTCAATTAATCCCCTTTTATAATCTTCTGAAGAAGTACTAATACTTAATCTTTTCATTGCCAAACTATTCATAAAACACGCATGCCCAGATCTGTGATTAATTTTTATTGGATTATTTTTGAAAATATTATCTAAGATATCTAATGATAATTGGTTATCTAAATCCATCTCATCAAAACCATCACATAATATCCAAGTACCTTCAGGAGAATTTTCTATACTATTTGAAATGACCTTTAGAATTTGATTAATGTTTTTTACTTTTGGATATGAAACATCTAATTGATTTAAACTTGAAGAATACGAAAATAAATGTAAATGAGCATCAGCAAAACCAGTAAGAAGTGTTTTACCTTCACAATCTACAATCTGTGTATTTTGTGCATTAATCACGTCAATATTATCGAAGTCTACAGAATGTATTATTCCATTTTTAATATGAATATTTGTTTGTGAAAGATCAAATCTATTTTTTAAAATAGTTGCATTAAATAAAAATAAATCGTCCATTTTCTCCAATAAACCTAAAAGAAGTAAAAATTATGCTTTATTTAAACTAGGTATTTAAATACGGTATGGATATAGTTTACATAATAAAACAAAGGTTGGAAAATTTATCAAAATAGATAGGAGTTTAATATGTATACAATAAAAGTATTGACTCATGGAATGAATGTTGGATCTAATCAAGCACGATTAGGGCTATCCTCAGTGATACTACTTCAAGGAGAACAAAATATATTGGTAGATGTAGGTCACTTTGGTAGAAGAATATTACTTGTCGAGTCATTAGAAAAAGAAGGATTAAAACCAGAAGATATTTCCAGTATAATACTAACTCATTCTCACTGGGATCATTGCCAGAATGTTGATTTATTTCCTAACGCAAAACTTTATGTCCATCAAAAAGAAATTGAATATGCCAATAACCCAAGAAATAATGATTGGGCAACACCAAAGTATTTTAATAAAACAATTGAAAATCATAATGTATCAATTATTACACAAGAAACTGAAATAGAGCCAGGAATACAAATAATTGAAACACCTGGTCATACCCGTGGCCATATTAGTGTAGTTGTATCTACAAATGATGGAAATACTGTTATAGCTGGAGATTCATTAACTGATGCCTTTTCGTTACAAAGAGGCACTCCTGGGTTAATATTTTGGAGTAAAAAAGAAGCGAGTGAAAGCGTTGAAAAAATACGAAAAATTGCATCTGTAGTATATCCTGGACATGACAGACCTTTCGCTATAAAACCAAATGGTGAAATAGAATATAAAGAAGGACCAACATCAGTTACTTTTACTGGTGGATTTGAAAATTCAGAAAGTGGTTTTAGTGCCACATTAAATCTTGAAAAAACTCGTGTACCGTGGGTACATGAAGAGGCATAACTATATTCGAAGGAGGTTTACAGTGTTAGAAGATATCAAAGGCAAAGTTGCATGGATTACTGGTGCAGGAAGTGGAATTGGAGAATCTGCAGCAATAAAATTAGTCGAAGCTGGTTGTAAAGTTGCTCTTTCAGGCAGACGTATTTCTGTACTTGAAGAAGTAGCTTCAAAGATTAACTCAAATAACGTATCAATTCATCAATTAGATGTATCTGATAATGAATCAGTTGTGCAGACTGCAAATGAAATAATTAAACAATACGGTCAAATTGATATTGGAGTATTTAGTGCCGGTATCAATGTTACAAAAAGGAATTGGCCTAATGTATCGATTGAAGATTGGAATAGTGTTATAAATATTGACCTAAATGGTGCATTTTATTGTTGCCAATCAATTTTACCAACAATGAGAAAACAAGGGAGTGGTTTAATAATTAATATTTCATCTATGGCAGGCAAACGAGCAGGTGCCTTAACTGGACCTGCTTATGTTTCAGCTAAACATGCCTTAAATGCAATGACAGAAAGTTTGATAATTGAAGAAAGAAATAATGGGATTAGAGCAACAGCTATTTGTCCAGGAGAAGTGGCCACCCCTATTCTAGATAAAAGACCAATTCCTGTTAGTGACGAAGATAGAGCAAGAATACTTCAATCTGACGACCTTGGTGAATTAATTTTATATGTTGCAAAACAACCACCGCATGTCACTCTTAATGAAATTTTGATCAATCCAACCTATAATAGGTTTGAAAATTAGCTTTTTATAGATATAGGCTCAGATAGTTTTGTATGTTGTTCATCCGCATGATACGAACTTCTAACCAATGGTCCTGACTCTACATGGCCTAAACCTAAACTTTGCCCAATCTCTTTTATTTCTATAAATTCTTCTGGGGTATAGAATTTTTTTAGTGGAGCATACATTTCCCCAGGTCGTAAATACTGACCGACTGTTAATATATCGCAACCAACATCAACAAGATCTTGCATAGTTGACTTAATTTGAGAAAGATTTTCGCCCAAGCCAACCATCATACCAGATTTTGTTATCATGTTTGGATCAATTTCTTTTACCCTCTTCAATAATTCAATTGAGTAGTCATAATCACCCTTCGGACGAACTGTTTTGAATACGTCTCTAACAGTTTCGATATTATGATTTAAAACTTCTGGTTTTATCTCAATTATTTTTTCTAAAGCATCAAATGAAAAGTCAGGGATTAATAATTCAACTTTACAATTAGGACGCAATTTTCTTATTTCTGTTACACATTCAACAAAAACAGATGCACCACCATCTGGTAAATCATCTCTGTTAACAGAGGTAATAACACAATAATTCAAACCTAGGGTATCTACAGATTTTGCAAGTTTGAATGGCTCCATGACATCTAATGCTGTAGGTCTTCCAGTTTTTACTGCACAATATCTACAGGCTCTAGTACAAATATCTCCTAAGATCATAAAAGTTGCAGTTTTTCTTTCCCAACAATCACCAATATTGGGGCATCTAGCTTCCTGACAAACAGTATGCAAGTCGTTTTCTTTAAGTAAATTCTGTAAATGTATATAATTTTCGCCACCAGGAGCTTTAACTTTAAACCATTCTGGTAAACGGGGGCGAGTTTTAAGTTCAACCCTTGTTGTCTTGCCTGCTATTCGATTATTATTATTTCGACGTTCCATATGTTACACCTTATAAATATTATAACTGAGCTGCAGATAATTTAAAACAATAAATACTTATGCGTAAAAAATATAAAATTCAACGAATACAAGATGATGAAGAAAAACTACAATTAACAATTACTTCAACTAGTAAGTATGGAGAAGGAGTATTTCTTGAAAATGATTTACCTTTATTTATTGAAGGTGCTATTGAAGGTGAAGAAGTAATCGTACAAAAAACGACCAGAGCCCAAAATTATGAAACTGGTAAGGTTATAGATGTAATAAAGCCCTCACCTAAAAGAGTGAAACCTTTTTGTAAATATTATGGGTCTTGTACAGGATGCCAATTACAGCATATACAATATGAAGAACAACTTGTTATGAAAAAAACAAGGGTCAAAGAAGCATTAAACAAAATCAGTAAATTATCCAATGTAGAGATCAAAAACACCCTACCTGCTCCTGAAATTACTCATTATAGAAATCATGCACGTTTTACTGTCAGATATGGAGGTAAATTAGGATTTGTTAATAAAAACACTCGTGAATTCATTCAAATTGATGAATGTAAGATAATGAACAAAGGAATAAATGAAAAAATCAATCAATTACAGGATAAATGTGAAGAAACTTCACAACTGTCTATAAGGCACTCTAATATAACTAGCTCTTTTCTTATACAACCTACCTTAAAATCCAATCAGATCACTGTAGAAACAGGACAATCACACTATCTTGAAACAGTCGATCAAATACCTTTTAAAGTTGCATCACCTTCTTTTTTCCAAGTTAATACTGCACAGATTCCAACTATGGGAAAAATAATAAAAAACCATTTAGACCTTAAAGGTAATGAAATAATCATTGACGCATACGCTGGTGTTGGTACTTTTGCCGGATTATTGAGCCCGTATGTTAAAAAAATATTTGCAATTGAAGAATCTCCTTCAGCGATTCAAGACGGGAAAGACAGCTTGATTAAACAGACAAATATAGAGTTCCTACAAGGTAAAACTGAATTAGTTTTAGATAATATTACTGAAAATATTGATGCTATAATCGTTGATCCTCCCAGAAAAGGTTGTGATGTCCAGTCTATAAAATCTATATTAACAATGGAACCTAAGAATATAATTTATATTTCATGTGACCCAGACACATTAGCTAGGGATCTACAATTACTCTTAAATGGAATGTATAAAATTGATCTTATTCAACCATTAGATATGTTTCCTCATACTCATCATGTAGAAACTATAGTGATTCTCACAAAGCAAATATATTCAGATATAATTTTGGCCTCATCTTCACCAAGAAGAAAAAAAATACTCGAACTTGCGAACATCAAGTTTAACATCAAAGAACCAATAAAGCCTGAATATTCATCGCTAACTAATCCAGAAAAATATGTCGAAGATATATCCATGTCTAAAGCAAAAGAAATAGCAGCAGCTCATAATTCTGGGATAATTATTGGATCAGATACTATTGTTTATTCAGATAATGAAATTCTCGAAAAGCCAAAAACAATTGAACATATGAGATCCATGTTAAAATCCTTATCTGCAAATAATCATAAAGTTACCACAGGGATAAGCATTATTGATTTGGACAACAACACCAAAATATCAAAATCATTATCAACTACTGTTACTATGAAAACAATTACAAATGAATTACTTGAAAAATATATAGAGTCTGGTCGGGGTTTTGATAAAGCAGGTGCATATTCTATACAAGATACAGAATATAATTTTGTCGAAACTATACACGGCTGTTATTTAAATGTAGTTGGACTACCACTATGCCTATTAGATGAATTATTTGTACAATTAGGATATAGTCTATATTTATCAAATAGAGATAATACACATGAGTTATGCAACTCAAGTAAATACCAAAGGATTGGAAATATATGAATATTATAGGAATTGGATTTACTGAGTTAATCTTCATACTTTTAATTGCACTCGTTTTTTTAGGACCTGGCAAAATGGTTGAAATTGCACAAAAAATTGGTGGCATGCTTAGACAGTTTCAAAATACTGCAAATGAATTGCCTAAAATGCTTGCATTAGAAGATCTTGAAGAATCAGATAAGAATGAAAAATCAAAAAATAACCCAGAATAACTATGGAAAATAATCAGGAAGAAATTGCCTTAAAAAGCCACTTAACTGAATTGCGAAATCGTTTCATAGTTTCAGCAATTTCCATATTTGGTGCTACAATTGTGATGTTTTTTTTCCATCGTGACATTCTGACCATATTATCTGAACCAATTCGTACATTAGAAAGAGTCAATCAAGATGGAACTACCCTACAAAGCATAGAATTGGTATATACCAATGCAACAGAAATGTTAGGAATTTCTATGAAAATATCTTTTACTGCAGGATTAATAGTTGCCATGCCTGTAATTATTTATAATGCAGTAATGTTTATTTCTCCAGGTTTGACTCGGCAAGAGAAAAAATATTTATTTATTTCCCTACCTCTTATAACAATAACTTTTATTGCAGGAATATTATTCGGATATTATGTACTACTACCTCCAGCAATACACTTTTTACTAACTTTTAATTCAGATATAGCAAGCCCGATGATCCGTATAGGCCAATACATTAATTTAATGGTCAACTTGCTTTTCTGGTTAGGATTTATCTTTCAAACACCTTTTATAATGTGTCTACTAACAAAAATAAATGTTGCTAATTCTCGTATTTTTGCAAGAGGAAGAAAATATGCTATTGTTCTTGCTTTTATTCTTGCTGCAGCTATAACACCTACATTTGACCCTATCAATCAAATCCTTGTTGCTATACCTATTATAGTTCTATATGAGTTAGGGATTTTTCTGTCATGGGTTATATCCCCGAGATCTAACGAAATTAAAACTGTTTAATAGAATTAAGGTTTAGGTGATTCAGATGATTTCTCTGTTTCAGTAACGTCTTCTTTTTGTGCTACTGTTTCTGGTGATTCTTCTTCATCTTGGCCTCTTTTAAAAGCTTTTATACCTTTACCTAATGCTCCGCCAATCTCAGGCAGTTTACCTGCGCCAAAAACAATTAAGATTATAAATAGAATAATTATTAATTCTGTAGGACCTATCCTAGGCAATTTACACACTCCAAATCATTAACTTATTGTTTAACATTATAGTCTTAGCATTTTATTATGTCTATTGACTATAATCACAAGTGATTTATACTATTGTTCTGGTATTCTTACTTTGGGGCTGTAGCTCAGCTGGGAGAGCGCCTGCTTTGCAAGCAGGATGTCAGGGGTTCGAGTCCCCTCAGCTCCACCATTAATTTAGGTTCAAATTGTCACCTTTTCAGCTTAGGTGTCATCGCTATTTTTATCAAAGTCCTACACCTTGTCCTACAACTGGCTTTTTTTTGGTCAAATAAATTGCACTTTTAATTATGTAAATTTTTCAACAATTACTATTTTTTGAAAGACCTTTTTAGAAAAAATAAATTAGGAGTTATTTATGGAAGGATTGGCTGTAATCGGATTTGTTTTTGGAATGATGGGGATAGTAGCATTAGTTCGTGTTGAAAAATTAATAAAAACTCTAAAAGCAAAAGGAATTCTTGAACAGAATTACAAAGAAGAATAACCTTTTTTATAAAAAATGAAATTGTCACTCATATCCTATTACCCCTATATCAAATCTCTAAGCCATACTCTTATGTCGACCCTGTGATATAATCTCGGCATTATGAAAAGAGGGGTATGAATATGCCTAATACAATCGAGGTTCTTTTATTTGCAAAAATAAATGCTGTTGTACTGGGATTTTTAGGTTTAATATTAGGCTTATTATATTCTGTTGGTGGTTTGGTTATTGATATTCTCGTCAGTAATGGAAATATAAATTCAAACGAAACGTCTGGATTAGGTATTGGAACATTGTTAGCTTTTGGAGCAATAATTGGTATGCCATTTTTATTTTCATTGATAGGTTTTTTTTATGGAATAATTTCTGCTTTTCTCTATAACCTAATCTTTTGTAGAATTAGAACTCTCTTAGGTAATTCCTTATTTAAAGATTGAGTGTATTAATCGAAGAATAGAAAGGGCGAAAAAGGTTAAAATAATGAAAGTAAAAATTATTAGTATTCCAGTTTTAGATCAGGATAAAGCTTTAATCTTTTATACTGAAAAGCTGGGATTTATACTAAAAAACGATGTCCCAATTGGTGATGGAAACAGATGGTTAACACTAGTTTCACCTGAGTGGGAAGATGGTCCTGAACTATTATTAGAACCTGCACCAAAAACTTTCGAACCTTCTAAAGTCTACCAAGATGCACTAATGGAAGCTGGAATTCCATATACTCAATTAGATGTAAATAGTGTTGATACTGAATATAAAAGGCTCACAAAATTAGGTGTTGTTTTTAGCATAAAACCAACTGAAATGGGACCTGTTAAAATTGCCATTTTCAATGACACCTGTGGGAATCACATTCAAATTATTGAAAGCTTGAACTAAAAAACTTTTTTTATTATGTCTGTCACTGTCTACAAATTATCTTTGTCCTACAACAGTCCTACAATGCCTAAGCGACTGTTAGCGACTGCAAGGTATGACATGAATATTATTTGCAAAGCCATGATAATCTATCCCAAAGCTAGCGATGGATTACAGGTAATTTGCAAGCAGGATGTCAGGGGTTCGAGTCCCCTCAGCTCCACCATTAATTTGAAACTAAAAAGCACCTAGAGATTCGTCTAAGTGCTTTTATTTTTACAAATCGCTGAACGTAATAGTTAGATTTTAATTAGGATTTTTAGGATTTGAACCTAATTTCCAATCTATATCAGCTTCTTTTAATCGTTTCTCACGATTAAGATCAAGAGTTCCTGCTCGTTTATACACTCTTTGTCTATTTAGCCAGTCGCCTATGCCCAAGTTATTATGCCTTGTTCCGCTAGAGGGGTCTCCATTATTTTTTGATTTCCAGTCGATGAGTGCCCCTAAATAGCTTTCCCAGCTAGCACTAGTATTAAGGATTAAATGAGTTTTAATAGATTCTGAAAAAGAGGCAGTTATATTTGTTGGGCTATTAATTACAATCTTACTTGGCAACCTACTGCTAATATTTCCCCTTTTACCAAGTTCAAATCGTAGCCCATCTATTTCTTCCGCTAAAACCTGATCATGGTCTTTTAATGCAACGAGAATGTTCCACTCTTCAGTAAATCTCCAATTTTGTTTGCACAATTCATTCTCCTTATTCTGAATATTAGGATTCTCTAATAGCTTTATAGCAGTACTTGTTAGGTTTGCTCAGAAAAATCAATTTATACATCCAAGTGCATACTACATTACTGAGAGCCCTCAATGCATGATATGCCGCAATTCTATATCTTAGACATTATTGTGATTTGAGATGCTTAGATGAATTAGCACGTGCTCTGCGTTTTCTATCCTCAATTTGACTATAACGTTCTTCATACCATTTTGCTTCCACTGGTCCTGCAAAAGGGGGATGTTCAAATTTACAATTTTCCCCTTCGAGTCTCGGATCATTGCGATCTTGTAACGTTTTGAGGAGTTTAGATGAAAGCTCTTTCACAGTTTCAGAGTACTCTGGATCTCCTGCCACATTGATTAAATAGTCTGGGTCAGATTTCAAATCATATAGCTCTTCTGCAGGCCTCTTTCCAAAGCAAAGGTCAAATTTCGGTTTCACGTCGGGCTTACTTCGATTCGTTAGGAGCCATTCTTTTGTCGGGCCACCATCTAAGTCGTGATAAACTGAACTGCGCATGCCACGAAAAGCTCCTAATTCGGCCATTTTCTCTGGGTCCACTATGTTCGGATCAATCAATTCTCCCGGATGCCCACTCGGCCATCTATCAGGAGCGAAATTACGTATATACAAGTAGTCTTGAGTCCTGATGGCTCTAGAAGGATAGGGTTTGCCATCCTGTTGAGACAACGCAACGTGCCGTTCCCTACCTGTAATAACGTAACCGGAGCCAAAACTTGATTCACCTGAGGTCGATGCTGTCATTAAAGGAAGAAGACTTTCCACCATTTGATCAGGAGGAGTTTCACCAGCAGCTTCGAGAAAAGTTGGGGCAAGGTTCATTAGATTAACGAATTCGTGTATCACTTTTCCTGGCTGTATATTTTGGGGCCATCTGGCAGCAAGGGTAACTTGGGTTCCAATATCGTAGAGATTTGCCTTTGAACGAGGAAACCCCGGAATCCCGTGGTCGCCACTAATTACAATCAATGTGTTGTCCAATTCTCCGATGTTATCCAATTCTTCGAGTATTATTCCGATTCCTGCGTCAACAGCCTGAGCTTCGCCAAGATAATCGTTAAAATCTTCCCGTATTTCGTGTACGTCTGGCAGAAAATCCGGCATTTTCCCTTTTAATTTATCCGGATCCAGACCCCACAAGTCTTTCCCAGATCCTTTTTCCCATACTCTGTGAGTATTAACGGGTCCCCACCAGTAGCAGAACGGATCACCTTCAGGGACATCTTCCAGAAATGAAGCAAAGTTCCTACGGGTTTCGTCATACAGGACTTCCTTGGCCGCTTCCACACCCATCTCGGGAACAAGCTTGGTAGCTTCAATTGAAAATTCCCGCCATTTGTTACCTGATGGTTCGTATTTAGCCCGGTAGCCCCCATGTGGTGCGTCTTCCGCAATTCCAGGAGACCAGACCTTGTACGTATAGCCAATGTGATAGCCTTTTTCTTCAAGGATTAGCGGGTAGGTAGGTATAGATTCATCCCAACGACCACCCTCCAGTATAGCCCCCAATCCTGTCTCCCAGAAGTATGTGCCGGACAGAATAGAGCTCCTACATGGAGTGCAGCTTGGCACAGGGACATGAGCGTTGGTAAATATAGCGCCTTCATCTACAACTCTATTGAAATTAGGTGTTTCGATAAGTGCATTTATAGAATCAGGGCCTTCGAACTTGGCGTAAGCATTTGCATACCTTCCCCAGTCATCCGCAAATATAAAAACAATATTAGGCCTTTGGGTTGATTGCGTCACTGATTGGTCCCCTTTCCACCACTTATCTATTAATATTTTAAATCTATTTTTTTAGTCTATTTAGAATAAACTCTAGATGTAGTTGTAAATATTTAACCTGAGGTTCAAGTTGCATATCTTGCAATTGTTGATTAGGGATTTTCGAATGATTTGTTTGTTCACACCTAAGCATAAATTCTCTAATTTCACCACTTAGTTTTACTGCTGTATCATGTGCATTGTTTAAAACTTCCAAAATACTATTATATTCTTCAAGTGAGTGCTTTTCATCATTTATTTCATTGTTCATATATAACTCTATTATTTGTACATATTGTTTAAATCAGTAGATTCTTGGGCTATAACTTAATAATTACTGAGCTAAATTTTAGATTGACAAGGGTTACAAATACTTAAAAGTTCCAACGAGTGTGACAGAACTGAAATGTTATTTAAAGATTCAATTTTTTGTATTTCTTTCTGTAAACTTGTTTCTATTACTTCATTTAATTCAAAATCCTCAACTGACCCACACGTCTGACAAAAAACATGGTGATGATGGTTATCCTTCAAATTTGATAATTCTATAACTTTAGTATTATCCGGTGTTTGGAATTCACTAATTAAATTAGTACTTTTTAAAAAATTTATAATTCTATATAAAGATGACAAGGCAAGTTTCCCTTCGGACATCTTAATTACATCTTCGATTCTTAAAGGCCCTTTATGCTGTAACAAAATTTCTAATAAAAGGATTCTAGGGCGTGTTATAGGTATGTCATTATCTATCAATAACTGTCTACATTGTTGAGTTAAATCTGTTTGGTCATTAGTCATGATGCCATTATAACTAGGTAATTTCACCATATGCAATAGGTTGACATATTAAATTTACGATGTATTATTGAGAATAAGAATCATTCTCAATAATTGGAGGTAGTATTGTGCGTTTATTAAATTTACTTAAAAAATTCTCATTAATTTCTATTGCTATATTTATGATAGCTTGTGGAAATGACGATGAAAGCTCAGAAATACAGATTGAAGAAAGCCCAGAAAAGCAGATTAATGTATTAGCTACAACACCTATGCTTGGTGAATATGTTAAGCAGGTTGCTGGGGATAATATTAATGTTGATATTTTGATGCCATATTCGGCAGACCCTCATCATTTTGAACCATCACCACAGGATGTCACAAAAATCGAATCAGCTGACTTGGTATTCTATGTAGGTTTGAAATACGAAACAGCCCCGCTATTAAAACTACTTGAAAACTCATCTAATTCAAAACAGGCTTTAATTGAAATCGGTGAAAAAATTAATCCTATAGAATTTGAAGAAGATGGTCATGACGAACACGAAGGCCATGGTCATGATGAAGATAAAGATGAACATGATAAAGATGAACATGGTAAAGACGAACACGAAGGCCATGGTCATGATGAAGATAAAGATGAACATGATAAAGATGAACATGGTAAAGACGAACACGAAGGCCATGGTCATGATGAAGATAAAGATGACCATGAAGGCCATGGACATGAAGGCCACGATCATGGAGTATATGACCCTCATTTCTGGTTTGACCCTACAAGAGTCGCATTAGCAGTTGATGCCATTAAAGTAGAATTAATAAATATTGACCCAGAAAATAAAGATTCATACGAAACATCAGCTAATAATTATAAAGAGAAACTGACTGATTTAGATGTGGAAACTAAAAATTTAATAGCTACAATCCCATCAGATCAAAGAATATTTATCACTACTCATGAAGCATTGGGTTATTTAGAAGCTAGATATGATTTAGAAGTTAAAGCTACAATAATTCCAAGTATTACAACAGAGGATACAGCAACACCAAAACAACTTGTAGAAGTGATTGAAGAAATCAAAGAACATGAAATTAAAGTTTTATTCATGGAATCAGAAAGCCCAACCAAAGCTGCTGAAGTTATTGCACAAGAAACTGGAATTACTTTGGTTTCAGGATTATGGGTTGAGACGTTACAAGAAGGTCAATCTTATGTCGATTTTATGAAAAGTAATGTCAATATAATTGTGGAAAACTTAAAAGTTTAACCTAGGTAAAAAGAGGAGTCCTTCTCCTCCACTTCCCTTGAAGGACTCCTCTCTTATACATCAATATACAACAAATTACTGGTAGAATTGAATGTATACAAGATATAAATTATACTTCCAATCTATCTAATCATTCTTGTTCATTGTTGTTTTATCCAAATTTGAGTTAGACTCTGAGTAGTAGAGTCATTTCATTATAAATGTATAAGAAAAATTCAGGGAATCCATATCCCTACATAATTGATATTATAAAAAATTACGAATATGTTAAAAGAAGCTTGTGATCAAATAATTTCAAATGGATGTTGTGTTACCGTGGGTAATGCAATGATTTTAGACGATGTATCTTTCACGATTAAAGAAGGTAGTTTAGTCGGTGTAGTTGGTCCAAATGGTGGTGGAAAAACAACTTTATTTAACGCTATATTAGGACTCACTCCAATTACTCAAGGTTCCCTGACCATAAATGGTATGAATCCAAATAATGTCAAAGGAATCATAGGATATGTCCCACAGAAAGATCAGTTGAATTGGAATTTCCCAATGACAGCTAGACAAGTTGTACAAATGGGAATTACAAAAAATTCATCCTTCAATCCATTCTCAACAAAAAAAAATCGAGATTTAATAGAAGAATGTTTAGAGAAAGTATCATTACTCTCTATGATTAATAATCAGGTTGAGGATATGTCTGGTGGAGAAAGGCAAAGAGTTTTTTTAGCAAGAACTTTAGCTCAAGGTGCAGAAATATTACTCCTAGATGAGGTCTTTAGCGGAGTAGATGTTGGATCACAAGAACAATTAATTGATGTCTTAAGAGATCTAGCAAATCAAGGAAAGACAATTTTAATGTCTACTCACGATTTGAATACAATTAATGAAAGATTTGATGAAGTATTGTGTCTTAATAGGCATTGCTGTGCTTACGGGGATCCAGTCAAGGTTTTAACCCAAGAGGTATTAGCAGAACTCTATGGATCCCATACTTCTATGTTTAGAAACCATACTTTGAGTAATCATGGGCAGAATTATGGGGATTGAATTTCTATATGAACCATTTACATATGATTTTATGTTGCGATCTTTAATAGTTGCCATAGCCGTTGGATTCATGCTACCGCTTTTAGGTGCATATGTAATAAATAGAAATTTGGGATTTATGGGGGACGCCCTAGCCCATTCAGCTTTTCCAGCTATGATTTTGGGGATATTACTAGGCGTAAATATTTTCGTGGCTGCCATTCCAGGAGTTGTAATTATGGCTCTGTTACTTGGATATATTGTAAATAGATCCAAAATTGGTGAAGACACAGCAATCGGAATACTATTCTCAAGTTTATTTGCTTTAGGTTTTATTTTATTATCAATATACGATACTATTCCTTTAAATATTGAAGATGTCTTATTTGGTCAAATTTTGGGTGTATCTAATAATGATGTTTTAATAACTTTCGTTTTGTTATTAATTGTTGTAATTACATCATTAATATTTTATAAACAATTCTTATTTATATCTTTTGACCCAATTGGAGCAAAAGTATCAGGATTAAGAGTCAATTTGCTGGATAATATCTTTTTGATAGTTTTATCTTTGGCTATAATTGGCGCCTTGCAATCTGTAGGCATCATCTTGGTATTAAGTATGCTCATTACACCTGCTGCAGCTGCAAAATTAATTATGAAAACTTTTGTTGGTTCTATAGTAGCTGGAAGTATTTTCGGCATAACGGCATCAGTAATTGGATTGTATTTATCTTACTATTTGGATTTTCCCTCAGGTCCATCTATGGCCTTAACCGCAGCATCAATATTTGTAATTGTGTGGATTCTCAAACAATCATTTAACTATTCTTCTACTAATTATATTAATCCAAAATAAACCTATATTTTAAAAATATCTCGTTTTCGAATTATTAAGTGTATATATTTATTCCTTATTGGTTTGTCTTAGATTACTAGTCATATTGATATTTACTAACAATTCAGATTAGAATGCGATGCAATTGGAAATTAATTTTTTTATTATCTGGGGAATACATGCAAAAAAAAATAGATCATGAAATTACACAATATTATTCCAGAACGATTAAATCAAAATCTTTACAAGATAGGGCATCAAATTACTTACCCGGTGGTAGTACAAGAGATGCTCAATACTTTGACCCATACCCAATATTTGCTAACCATGGAGAGGGACATTATTTATTCGATGTAGACAATAATAAATATCTGGATTTTGTTATCAACGCCACCAGTTTAATTTTAGGTCACTCGCATCCAGAAATAATTACTAGTCTTCAAAAACAAGTGGAACTAGGAACCGCATTTAGTGCTCCTATAGAAAAATTAATTGATTATTCTGAAATTTTATGTAAAAGAATCCCTTCAGTAGATACTTTGCGATTTACTAATTCAGGCACTGAGGCAACACTTCTAGCTATACGAGCTGCTCGAGCTTATACAAAAAAATCCAAGATTGCCAAATTTGAAGGCGGTTACCATGGAACTCATGAATCTGTTGTTATTAGTGTAAATCCCCAATTAGAGAATTTATCAGAAACGGAATATAATCCTGTCCAAGGGTATGAAAGCCAACCTACTAATATATTAGAAGATGTTGTACTGTTACCCTACAACAATCTAGATGTATGTGAAACGATTTTGCGTTCACATAAAGATAATCTATCTTGTGTAATAATAGAACCAATAGTATCTGCTTTTGGTTACACTCCTCTGAATTTAAATTTCCTAGAAGGAATTCGCCAAATAACGAAAGACTTAGATATTTTGCTCATTTTTGATGAGGTACAAAGTTTAAGAATTTCATCAGGAGGAGCTCAAGAATATTTTGGAGTAATCCCAGATTTAACAGCTATGGGGAAAATTATTGGTGGCGGTATGCCAGTAGGCGCTTTTGGTGGCCGTAAAGATATCATGTCTATATTTGATCAATCCGAAGGTAAGTCATATATACCCCATTCAGGAACTTTTAATGGAAACCCAATGACATTAGCTGCTGGGCTTGTAACAATGAACCATTTAACCCCAGAAGTATATGATCGACTAAACAACTTAGGAGAAATATTAAGACAAAAATTACGATCTGTGTTTGCTGAATTTGAAATACCAACAGTCATATCAGGTATTGGTTCGTTTTTTGGAATACATTTCCGAGATAATGAAATTACTGACTATCGTTCAACTTTTGATTCAAACAAATCAATGAGAAGATTACTCTTTTTAAGTCTGATAAATAGCGGAATATTATTACAAAGCCAAGCAGCAGGATCTTTAAATATATTATCAACTGAATTAGAAATAGATACTTTAGTAAATACCACTAGAGATGTTTTAGAAAGAATTAAATATTAGAAAAGTGTGACACTAATGACTGATTATATAGCTGATATAGTAATAACTAATGCTAATATCCATACCGTAAACAAGAAACAACCAAAAGCAGAAAGTTTTGCCGTCAAAAACGGGAGATTTGTTGTTGTTGGCAATAATTCAGATACAACAATGCTGATAGGTCAAAATACAAAAGTCTTTGATCTATCAGGAAATACTATTGTTCCTGGTTTTATTGATGCACATATACATGTATTGAGTAGTGGTTCAAGGCATGTAATGGCTGCAGACTGTGATTTACGAAGCATTTCTGACGTACAAGATGCTTTAAAAAGAAGAGCTGATAAAACTGAAAAAGGTAATTGGGTCCAAGGGTTTAAATATGACGATACTAAAACTGAAGATAACCGATTTTTAACTTCAACGGACCTAGATAAAGTAAGTACCGAACTTCCAATTTATGTTGCTCACCGTGCAGGACATGTTTATTATGCAAATAGTAAAGCCCTAGCTCTTGCTGGCTATAACGATAATTCCCCTGATCCTCATGGAGGTAAATTAGGACGTGATCCAAATACAGGAAAGTTAAATGGCGTAATTTATGAAAGAGCAGCAGAACCGATTAGAAATCTCCTTCCTCAAATAAGCTCTAACGATAGAAAAAAAGGATTAACATTAATTAATTCCATGCTTAGTGAAGTAGGTCTTACAAGTGTTCATGACGCAATGGTTTCAAATGACGAATTTGTAACCTACCAGGAAGGTCTAAACAATGATGAATTAGGTTTACGAGTTTATATGTTAATGCATAGAGCTCATTTTCCTGATTTAAAAGAAGCAGGTATAAGGACAGGATTTGGTAACAATCGCTTAAAAGTCGGAGGGATAAAAATGGTATCAGATGGTGCTATAGCAGCAAGAACTGCATACCTTTCTGAACCTTATATCGGGTCCGATCACGACGATTGTGGTATACAAGCTATGAGTGCTGAAGAAATTAATGAATCAGTAAGAGAAATACATAATGCAGGTTTTCAAGTATGTATTCATGCAAATGGAGATCTCGCTATATCTATGGTTCTAGATGCATATGAATCTGCATTAAGTGAATTTCCAAGAAAAAACCCCAGACATCGAATCGAACATTGTACATTAGTAAACCCTGAAATCTTAAAACGAATGAAAAACACCGGTACTATAGCTACACCTTTTTGTACTTATGTCTATTACCATGGTGAAAAAATGCAATATTATGGTGATCAAAGATTAGAATGGATGTTTGCTCAAAAATCTTTTATGGATTACGGAGTGGTATCTACAGGAGCTACTGACTACCCTCCAGGTCCATACGAACCATTACTAGGAATACAAAGTTGTGTTACTCGAACAGATATAAACGGAACTCTTTGGGGTGCAAGCCAAAAAATACCTGTTGAAGATGCATTAAGAATATATACTCTAAATGGCGCTTATGCTTCTTTTGAAGAAAATATTAAAGGATCAATAGAAGTAGGTAAATTAGCAGATTACGTAGTACTAGAAGAAGATTTATTAAAAGTTGATCCGTTTGCTATCAAAGATATAAAAGTTTTACAAACAGTTGTTGGCGGGAAAACAACTTATGAAATATAATTAATGAATATGAGAAACTTTGTAGAAAAATTTTATATTAAAGATATCTCGTCCTACATTACAGCTATGTTAGTAGGTGCTATGCTCGGCCTTGCTATTTGTAAGTTTATGGCATAGATAAATTTACAGCGAATTTATTTATCAATATTTAGAAAGAGTATAAATTGAATTTAGAGCTTAAAAATCCTGAAAATGCCCCACCACCAGCTGGAAGATATAGCAACCTCGCAGTAGTACCTGAAGGAAGCAAACTGCTTTTTATAGCTGGCCAAATTGGAAACTTAAAAAGTGGAGAGATTCTAAAAGGACTAGAAGCACAATATGATCAGGCACTTCGTAACATAAATTCTATTATAGAATCTGAAGGTGGTACTAAAGAAAATTTAGCTAAAATTACGGTCTTTCTTACTGACGAACCAACAGACTGGAATTCAATTGGAAAGGCTAATGAAGAACATTTGAATAAACCAAGACCTGCAATGAGCTGGATATATGTTTCTAAACTATTCAAACCTGAAGTAAAGGTAGAAATTGAAGCAACAGCAGCAGTTTAACATATCCTAAAGGATGGCTATTTAGAAAAAACTTTACTTAGCCTTTTAACACCTTCTACTAAATCATATGGCTCGTATAATGTATAAGTAAGCCTTAAAAAGTTGTCGTAATCACTAGTATGAGTAAAAAAATTCCCTGGTCTAAATGAAACCCCTAGTTCTTCTGCTTTATCTAAAAAGTTTGATGTGTTTAATTTTTCAATAAATTTTATCCAAAAATAGTATCCGCCCTTTGGAAATATATATTCTATTGAATTATCAAAATACTGTTTGAGAGAATTATCCATTACTGTAGCCCTACGTAAATATTCATGTTGTAATTCATGAATATGAGACTCTAAAAGATTCATTCCAATCAATTCATTTACAATTGTTGAGGTAAAGTGATTCAAGCCCCCCCCGCTAAAGGCTAATGGAGAATCTGTAAAGGTTTTGATTAATTGAGGGTTAGAATAAATCCAACCAAGCCTTAATCCAGGAGCTAATATTTTTGAAAAGGATCCCAATGAAATCACCTTTCCTTGTGTATCATAATCCAATAATGATGTCGGAGGAGGTTCATTGAAATAAATAAATTGGTAAACTTCATCAGCAACAATGTGAAAATTATACTTATTTGCTAAACTAACTAACCGTTGCCTATTTTGTGACGGCATAGTTGTTCCTGTTGGATTATGAAAAGTGGGTATTGTATATAAAAATTTTGGTTTTAAACCTGACTTTAATTTATGTTCAAGATCGTCTAAATCTAGTCCATTCTCATTACAATTAACACCTATAACATTTAATTTATGAGTATTAAGCATTCCTTCAACTACAAAATAAGTTGGGTTTTCAACGAGAACACTGTCTCCAGCAACAGTAAGTAAGGTACAGATAAAATCTATAGCTTGCGAAGCTCCGCTTGTAATGAATAATTGGTTGGAGAATACTTTATTTTTAGAATACCCTTTTTGCTGAGACAAAAATCTTGCCAATGTTTCTATGAATGGACCATATCCTTGGGAAGCACCGTATTGTAATGATTCAGCATGATCATAACCAAGCATGCTAAGTGTAGATTGTTTTATTTTTTGCAATGGATGTAACCTTGCTGAAGGATGCCCCCATCCAAGGTCTATAACTCCATCTTTGATATCTAGTAGTAATTTGGGTAAATCTGATTTCATAATTTACATGTTTTAATATATTTGAATACTATATCATTTTTCGAAAAAGTTTTTCTAAATGTTAAAAGTTCGTCAGATAAACAAAAATATCTATAGAAATATTCTATACCAAGCTTAAAAATGCTTGATGTAAGGATTCAAGTCGTATTATTCTGGCAAAAATAAATACAAAAACATTAAGATTGAATATAAATTAGGAGAAAAGTAATGGCAGAAGGATCCTATATTATTTATACCAAAACAGATGAAGCACCAGCTCTTGGCACATATTCTTTATTGCCGATAGTCCAAGCATTTACAAAGCACGCTGGTATTGAATTAAAGGAATGGGATATTTCCCTATCCGGAAGAATTATCGCAAATTTTCCTGATAAACTTACTACTGATCAGAAGATTCCAGATTATTTAACAATGGCTGGTGAACTATGTTTGGATCCAGTAGCTAATATAATAAAGCTTCCAAACATAAGTGCATCTATTCCACAGCTAAAATCAGCTATAAAGGAATTACAAGATAAAGGATACGACATCCCAGATTATCCGGATGAACCGCAAAATGATGAAGAAAGAGCTATATTTAATACATATTCAAAGGTATTGGGAAGTGCCGTAAATCCTGTACTTCGTGAAGGAAATTCAGATAGAAGATCATCAACTGCCGTAAAAGAACACGGGAAACGCAATCCCCATAAAATGATGAGGGAATGGCCAGAAATTTCTAAAACTCGTGTTGCACATATGCGAGAAGGTGACTTTTATGGAAGCGAAAAATCAATCACTATTTCTAATTCAGGGACTGGAATAATTGAATTTGAATCTAATAGTGGAAATAAAACTATTTTAAAAGACGACATTAAGTTAGTTGCTGATGAAATCATCGATTGTTCTGTAATGAATGTAAAAGCATTAAGGCAATTTTATGCAGAAGAAATGAGTAAAGCTAAAGAAGAAGGTATACTTCTTTCACTACACGTGAAAACTACAATGATGCGAATATCAGATCCAATTATTTTTGGACATTGTGTTTCAGTCTACTTTGAAGACCTATTAAAAAAATATGAAAAAACCTTTAATGAACTAGGTGTTAATCCAGACAACGGTATAGCTGAATTATATTCTAGGATACAAACATTACCTGACGACAAACGTAAAGAAATTGAATCAGATATAGAAAACACATATAGTCTACGACCAGAACTAGCTATGGTTAATTCAAGCAGAGGTATCACAAATTTCCATGTCCCAAGCGACATGATCATCGATGCAACAATGCCTGTTATCGTTCGTGATGGAGGCCAAATGTGGGGCCCAGATAATGAACAACACGATACTATTGCAATGATTCCAGATCGATCTTATGCAACTATTTATCAAACAGCAATTGAAGATTGTCAAAAACATGGTGCATTTAACCCTGCAACAATAGGAAGTGTATCAAACGTTGGTTTAATGGCAGCGCAAGCTGAAGAATATGGTTCCCACAATAAAACATTCAAGGCTCCAGGTAATGGCCTTATTAGAGTAAAAGATGCAAATGGTGCCACGTTAATGGAGCAACAAGTTGAAGAAAATGATATTTTTCGAATGTGTCAAACAAAAGATATTGCTATTCAAGATTGGGTAAAATTAGCAGTGAATAGAGCAAGAATTACTGGTTCTCCAGCAATATTCTGGCTTGACTCAAAAAGACCACATGATGCAGAAGAAATAAAAAAAGTTAATAAATATTTACCTAACCATAATACAAATGGATTAGACATACAAATTATGTCACCTATCGAAGCTATGAATTATACATTGGCACGAAGTAGACAAGATAAAGATACAATATCTGTTACCGGTAACGTACTTCGAGATTATCTTACAGATCTTTTCCCTATATTAGAGCTAGGTACTAGTGCAAAAATGCTCTCCGTAGTTCCATTACTAGCGGGTGGAGGTCTTTTTGAGACCGGCGCTGGCGGATCAGCCCCAAGGCATGTGCAACAATTTGTAGAAGAAGGGCACTTAAGATGGGATTCGCTTGGCGAATTCTGTGCCTTAGTCGCCTCTTTTGAACATTATGCACAAGTTCACAACAATGAACGAGCAAAAATAATAGCCAAAACTTTAGATGAGGCTATAGGAGAACATTTAGAAAACCAACGGGAACCATCAAGACGCGTAAATGAATTAGATACCAGAGGAAGTCACTTTTATCTAGCATATTATTGGGCAAAAGCACTTGCTAAACAAACAGAAGATTCTGAACTCCAAAGCATATTTGTAAAAGTTGCAGACCAAATTTCAAATAATGAAGATAAAATTGTTTCGGAATTAATTGATATCCAAGGGAAATCTGTAGATATTGGAGGATATTATCAACCAGACGAAAAACTAACTTCGAAATCAATGCGCCCAAGTAGTACTCTGAACTCCATACTAAATCAAATATAATTTGAATGTCAGATAAACCAAACATAATTATTTTTTCGACTGATGATCTAGGATATGGTGACCTAGGTTGTCTAGGATCTGAATATATCAAAACTCCCAATATTGATTCTTTAGGATCACAAGGAATAATATTCAATAATTGGTATTCAAATAGTCCTGTATGTAGTCCATCAAGAGCATCATTATTAACCGGTAAATATCCTGGTAATACAGGAGTCCGATCTATTCTTAGAGGTCATAGAACTTCTCCGGGGCTTCCTACGACCAATTTAACTATAGCGTCTATCTTAAAAAATATCGGGTATGATACTTATATGGCTGGGAAATGGCATCTTGGAGTATCAGAAGAAAATCGTCCGCACAATCACGGTTTTGACAAATGGTTCGGCCACTTAGCTGGATGTATAGATTATTATTCTCACATTTGGTACTACGCAAGTGGTAGAAATGAAAACAATCAACGTTTAAATCCAGTTCATGATCTTTGGGAAAATAATGTTGAAGTCTGGAAAAATGGAGAATATTTCACTGAACTCATTACAAAAAAATCTATGGAATACCTTTATTCCTCGATACAGAAATCGAATCCTTTTTTTCTTTATATTCCTTACAATGCACCACATTACCCTATGCATGCACCACAAAAGTATGTAGACAGATATCCTGATTTACCTTGGGATAAACAAATTATGGCTGCAATGATTAGTGCTGTTGATGACTCTGTGGGAGAAATAATTACCTTTCTAAAAAAGAATAACTTATTTGAGAATACAATAATTATGTTTACTTCTGATAACGGACCTTCAAGAGAAACAAGAAACTGGCTTGATGGAACATTAGACCCCTATTATGGGGGTACATCTGGAAAACTAAAAGGTCATAAATTTAGTCTTTTTGATGGAGGTATCAAAGTGCCAAATATAATAAGTTTCCCTAATAAAATTTCTGGTAACTGGGTATCTGATGAATCATGTATAGCAATGGATTTTCTACCAACAATTCTTGATTTTTTAAATGTCGATCTAAATCTATATAAACTTGACGGTATCAGTATAAAGTCACATTTAGAGAATAAAACTCCCGTTTTAAATCGTAGTCTATATTGGGAACAAGATAGTTTTATGAGTAGTCCTAGTAACCAAACAGCCATTTTGAAAGATAATTGGAAATTAGTACTGAATGGTAGATTAGTTGAATTTGAAAACCCTATAGCAGATATTTATTTAAGTAATTTAACAGATGACTTCTCTGAATCAAATAATTTGAAAGATGAATATCCTGAAATTGTAAAAGATCTAAAAACTGAAGCATTAAACTGGAGAAAAGCAATCGAAAATGTACCCAGATTTGATGGAAGGTAAATATTAAAATACTATGAATTGCTGTACACCCGAAAATACAGATAAGAATACAAATTTTAATAATCAACTTATTACTCCCAGGCAGAAAAGTTCAATTTTTAATAATATGGTTTCAATACCAGCTGGCTCGTTTATCATGGGGACAAATTCAAATATTGGATTTCCTCAAGATGGAGAAGGACCAGAAAAAAATATCTCCTTAGAAGATTTTAATATTGATATATATTCAGTAACAAATTCAGAATTTGAAAAATTTGTCACTGAAACCAAATATAGAACTGAAGCTGAACAGTATGGATGGTCGTTTGTCTTTTATAAATTATTATCCAAAATAAATTTATCCAAAACTGAATACAAAGTAACCTCTACTCCATGGTGGTGTGTTGTTAAAAATGCATACTGGCGTAGGCCCGAAGGACCTGGGTCTAATATAAAAAATAGAGGAAATCACCCTGTAGTACACATATCATGGAATGACGCCATGAACTATTGTACATGGGCAAATAAACGATTACCCACAGAAGCGGAATGGGAATATGCAGCAAAAGGGGGTTTAGAGAATTCTATATATCCATGGGGGAATGAACTAACACCAAATAATGAACATCAGTGTAATATTTGGCAAGGAGTATTTCCTGAAGATAATTCGTTAGAGGATGGATATTTATCTACAGCTCCCGTAAATTCATACAAGCCAAATGGATATGGTCTTTACAACATAGTAGGTAATGTATGGGAATGGACACAAGACTGGTTTAGTGCCTCATATCCTAAAATTAGAGATAATAATAATCCTTTGGGTCCAAGCTCAGGAGAATCAAAAGTAATAAAAGGTGGGTCATATTTGTGTCACAAATCATATTGTAATAGATATAGAATTGCTGCTAGATCAAATAATACCCCTAATAGTTCAACAAGCAATCTCGGATTTAGATGCGTAATCTAAATCCGAGATTATAACTTATTACATCTTACATCCACCAATCATCATAAGAAGAATTTTTTGCGTACAGTTCAATAAATCTATCTAAAAATTCCTTAAGCTGTTCTAAAAACATTTTTCGGCCTACCTTTCTTAACAAAGAAAGTTACAGTCTCACGCTTAAATGTAGAATATATAAGGATTCTATTTATTTTGTTATTTGTTTATTACGAATTTTAACCTTATTAGGTAATGCTGATTTTAGTTTTTGAAATGAAACGGTAAGTATTCCATTAAGTAACAAAGCATCTGCAGTTGATATATCATATGTGGATGGTATATTTATAACTTTACGAAAATCAGATATTATTTCGTCTTTTGTAGATTCAATTTTTAAAGTATTATCTTTCGTTGTGACAGATAATTCTTCCATGGTAATCCCAGGAACTAAAAGTTCAATCGACAACTCATCGTCATGCTCTTGATACTTTATTGGGTAGTTTTGAATATTTGACCAAAACTTATCTGCGGATAAGTATGTAGGATTGGGAGTATTATCAAACAATTGCCCTCTTAATAAAGAAATATTTCTCAACATAATATTCTCCTTTAATAATTATTTTTAACTAAGTAACATAAACACATTATATAAGTTAACATGATATTGTCAAGTTTTATGATACAAAGATAATTATTATTATTGACAACAAATATAAATTAAAGTATATTTATCTTATGGAAAAAGGATTTTATGAAATACTAGGCATTCAGGGATCATCTACTGACAAAGAAATTAAGCAAGCTTACCGACGTTTAGCTCGCCAATATCATCCTGATGTTAATAAAAATGACAAAAGTGCAGAAGAAAAATTCAAACAAATCAATGAAGCATATGAAGTCCTTTCTGACAAAAATAAAAGAAAACTTTATGATTCATATGGACCAAATTGGAAACAAGCTGAGGGTATAAATGGTGATGGATTTAACCCATTCACTCATAGCAATATGGGTTTTAATTTTGGAGGATTTCAAAATATTAACTTAGGAAATATGTTTGATGGATTCTTTGGAGGCCGAACACAAAACCGGCAATCCTCTTATAATCAAACAAAACCAAAACCTTCTGAAGTATCTGTAGAGGTAAGCCTTTTAGAAGCTTTTACTGGATGCCAAAGAATTGTAAAAACTCCTTCGAATGCAAAATCAGTTGAAGTTAAAATTCCACCGGGAGTTGATAATGGCTCAAAAATACATATCAATTTATCAGGAACAGATGTTTATCTGAACATAAAAGTTACTCCTCATCATCAATATCTCAGAAAAGGTAATAACATATATATCGATTTAGCAGTCCCCTACTATGATGCAATAATCGGTTCTGAAAAAGAAGTTACAACTTTATCAAAAAAAGTGATGCTTAAAATCCCTCCAGAAAGTCAAAATGACCAAATTTTCAAGCTACAAGGATTGGGTATGCCTATATTAGGAGAACAACAAAAATATGGAGATTGTTTTGTGCAATTAAAATCCATACTCCCCACAAGTTTATCCGAATCAGAAAAAGAAATATTTATATCCTTAAAATCTCTCAGAGAAAAACCTGGAGTTAATAATGAATGAAAGAATAGATGAACCAATATTCGTAATAAGTGTTGCAGCTAAAATGATTGGAGTTCATGCACAAACCTTACGATACTATGAAAGAGCTGGACTGGTAGACCCGAGTCGTTCGGATGGAAATAGGAGATACTACTCCCAGAGAGATTTAGAAAGATTAAAACAAATTAAAACTCTAATCGATGATTTAGGTGTCAACCTTGCTGGGGCTGAAATAGCCTTAAAACTTATGGATAAAATTGAAAAACTTGAAGATTCCATGTCACAAATGCGCTATCAATTAAATATGCTCGAATCTAGATCCAATCCACGAGCATTAGGTGATGGAACAAACTCAACACAATTCTAGGTATTATATTAGGAGAATATAGTAATGTTAAAACCAGAAAATTTCACAGAGCAAGCTCAAGAAATGCTTACAGAAAGTCAAGATTTAGTACGAAAGTACAAACATTCAAACTGGGATGTGGAACATATACTTTTAGCCTTGATAAACATGGAAGAAGGACTCACATCAACAATTTTAGATTCTCTAGGGGTTGATATAGACAATATACGACGTGAAATAGAAAAATCTCTAGATAAAAGAATCCATTTAACATCAAAGAATAATGGAAACTCACAAATATATGCCACTCCAAGAGCTATTGACGCAATTGAAAAAGCCCATGAAGAAACTAAAAGATTACACGATGAATTTATTGGTACAGAACATGTACTTATTGGAATATTATCTGTAGAAGATGGTGATTCTTATAAAATTTTCCAACAATTTAATATTAATCAAGAAAATATTTATATTGCACTCGCACAAATTCGAGGCAATGCGCGCGTTACTGACCAAAGAGCAGAATCCAAGTATCGATCCTTAGAAAAATACACTGTTGATTTAACTCACCTAGCACATATAAATAAATTAGATCCAGTTATTGGAAGAGATAGCGAAATTAGACGCGTAATTCAGACTATCACCAGAAGAACAAAAAACAATCCTGTTTTAATAGGAAATGCAGGTGTCGGAAAAACTGCAATCGCAGAAGGATTAGCACAAAGAATAATTTCAAATGATGTTCCAGACACTTTAAAAAACAAAAAAATACTTTCTTTAGATATGGGCTCATTGGTAGCTGGAGCTAAGTTTAGAGGAGAATTTGAAGAAAGATTAAAAACCGTAATGGATGAAGTAAAAAATGCAAAGGGAGAAGTAATATTATTCATCGATGAATTACATAATGTTGTAGGCGCCGGAGCAGCGGAAGGTGCTATAGATGCAAGTAATTTAATGAAACCAGCATTAGCAAGAGGTGAATTACAATGTATTGGAGCTACCACCCCAGAGGAATATAGGTCTAATATAGAGCAAAATGCTGCTCTAGAACGCAGATTTCATCCAGTTTGGGTTGAAGAACCTGATGTAGAAACAACCATAGAAATGCTTAAAATTTTACGTCCTAAATATGAAGCTCACCATAAGGTCAAAATTTATGATGAAGCTATAATAGCTGCTAGTAAACTTGGTGATAGATATTTAACAGAACGTAATCTCCCAGATAAAGCAATAGATTTAATCGATGAAGCTGCAAGTAAAGTTCGTATTGATACACAAAGCATGCCAAAAGATTTGCGTATATTAGAAGAAAAAATACGCCAATTAAATGACGAAGAACTAGCTGCTGCAGAGACCGCAGATTATGAAAAAGTTGCACAATTAAAAATGGAACGACTTCAGTCTGAGGAAAACTACAACAAACAACGAAAGATTTGGCTAAAAAAAGAAAAAATTACTACAAATGTAGAAAGAGAAACGATTGCTGAAATTATTGCAGGCTGGACAGGTATACCTGTTTCCCAGATTGTTCAAGATGAAGCTAATAAGTTATTAGATATGGAACAAATAATGAAAACAAAAGTAATTGGACAAGATAATGCAATTACTACCATATCTGATGCTATTCGCCGATCTAGATCTGGAATACAAGACCCTAAACGACCTATAGGAAGTTTTATCTTTTTAGGACCAACAGGAGTTGGAAAAACTGAACTTGCTAAAACACTTGCAGAATTCATGTTTGATGATAAGGAAAATATGGTTCGAATTGATATGTCTGAATACATGGAGAAACATTCTGTATCAAGACTAATTGGATCTCCTCCAGGATATATTGGTTATGACGATGGCGGTCAACTCACAGAATTAGTAAGAAGAAGACCATATCAACTAATTCTTTTTGATGAAATTGAAAAAGCTCATCCCGATGTCTTTAATATTTTATTACAAATACTTGAAGATGGCCGACTTACCGATGGAAGTGGGAGAACTGTGAATTTCACCAATACAATAATTATTATGACTAGTAATTTAGGGACAACAGAAAATCCTAAGGATAATATTGGTTTCAAATCATTTACTGATACTATCAGTGATAGAGAAAAATTAACAGCCTCTATAGAATCTGCTTTAAAAGCCACATTTCGTCCTGAATTAATTAATAGAATTGATGAAATTGTCATATTTAACAAACTTAAAGAAGACCAAATGGCTGAGATAATACAATTGATCATAAACGAAGTTAATTATCGACTCAAAGAACAGGAGATTTCTATTATATTATCCAAATCAGCAACAAGATGGTTAGTCGAAAATGGATTTGATAAAGATTATGGAGCTAGGCCATTAAGAAGAATTATTCAACGTAAAATAGAAAATCCATTGTCAAAAGAAATACTTTTACATAATTATAACAAAGGTGATCAAATAAAGATTGATATTAAAAACGGATCTCTGACATTCAAAAAATATGGTGCTGACAAAACGCAAAAAACAAACCGAATAAAGCAACCAGTTCATTAATTTATAAAAACACTCGACCTATTGACAAAAATGTATTAGAATATTACCTTTGTGGCTCTGATATCTTCAATCCTATGATTTAATGCAAGAGCTTCTTCTTTTGGAGGAAACAAGAAAAATGGAATATGCAGTAATAAAAACAGGCGGGAAACAATACAAAGTATCACCAGGTGATATTTTAGATGTAGACCGTATTAATGAAATATCTGAAGGAGAAAATATTACTTTAGATAATGTTTTGTTAATGTGTGATTCTAAAGGACAATTAACGTATGGAGATCCTGTAATAAAAGGTGCCAAAGTCACTGGTACTGTTGAAAAACATTTGCGCGGTGATAAAATCATTGTATTTCGATTCAAAAATAAAACCCGTGCGGGTACAAAAACAGGACATAGACAAGAATTAACCCGAATCAAAATTGATAAATTGGCTAAACGCCAAACAAGAGCACAAAAACCTAAAGCAGAAGAAGCCGGAGAAGCTTCTTCCAAACCACGAACACGTAAGACAAAACCTAAGACAGAATCAACATCGGAGAACTAAAATGGCACATAAAAAAGGTGGCGGTAGTAGTAAAAATGGTCGTGATAGTAATTCACAACGATTAGGTGTAAAAAAATATGGTGGCAATCAGGTATCTGCAGGAACAATTTTAGTACGCCAAAGAGGTACAAAAATCAGACCTGGAGTAAATGTAGGTATGGGAAAAGATTTTACACTATATGCAAAAATTGATGGTGAAGTAGTATATGATCATGCTACAAAATTACGAAAAAGAGTTAATATACAAGCTAAATAAATTATTATGAAACAAGATATTCACCCAACATATTATAACAATGCCAAAATTATCTGTGCTTGTGGTGTCACCATAGTAACTGGTAGCACTAAAGAAGAAGTCCGAGTTGAAATATGTAGTTCTTGTCACCCCTTTTATACCGGGGAACAACGTATTGTCGACACTGAAGGACGAGTTGAAAGACTTAAGAGAAGGTACGGTATTTAATCCCAATTATCGTGTCGTGTCTAGTATAATATGAATCCAAAACAAGTCGGTACAAAACCTCCAGAACAAAATTTTTTCTATGGCGGACAAGCTCTTATTGAAGGGGTAATGATTCGCGGAAATAACAATTTGTCTGTATCTGTCAGAAAACCCGATGGGAACATTGAGTCGAAAACAACTGTCATTAGTCAAATTTTTACAGGACCAGTAAAAAAAATTCCTTTTATAAGAGGATCATTAGTTTTAATAGAAACAATGTTTCTTGGAATAAAGTCTTTAATTTACTCAGCTAATGTGAGTGCTGGAGAAGAAGAAGAAGAAATTGGTAACCTTGGTGTTGCAATAAGTTTAAGTATATCATTAACGTTTACAATCCTTGTTTTTTTTGTTTTACCGTTATTAGTTGTTCATTTTTTAGACAGTACTATTTTAAGTGCCCAAACACCAATAATATCATTTACAAGTAATTTAATTGAAGGAATAATCAGGCTGACTTTCTTCATTTTATATATATGGTTGATTGGATTTATGCCCGATATCAAAAGAGTATTTCAATATCATGGTGCTGAACATATGACTGTAAAGGCTTATGAAGCTAATCTTCCTCTAGAAATAACTAATATACGTCAATTTTCTACCGCACACCCGAGGTGTGGAACAGCATTTTTATTACTAGTTATGATCATCTCGGTTATAACTTTTGCATTCCTTGGTAGACCTGATTTATGGCTCAGAATAATTTCTAGAGTAATTTTAATACCTGTTATTGCAGGTATAGCATATGAAACGTTGCGATTTACAGGAAAACACAGCGATAACATTTTCGTGAAATGGTTAATTATTCCCAATATGGCTTTGCAAAAACTTACTACAAAAGAACCTGATGATGATCAAATAGAAATAGCAATAGATGCCATGGAAAATGCAATTGAAGCTGACCAAAAAGATTTGACTAAGATTAATGAGTAACTTTCCTATATGTATTGTATTTGTTAAAATATATTTGAAGGATAAAAAATGATTACCACAAATAAAAAGATTTATTTTTCAGTTATAGTTTTAATTTTAACTATTATATATTTTGTTATATTAGCTTTTGATAGTTCTACAGTGTTTTACTATAAGATTGATGAGTTATCAAAAGCAAATATTAAATCTACAGAAACTATACGAGTAGTAGGTACATTAGTTGATGATTCATTCGATCGTGAAAAAGATTCAACCACCGCTGTTTTTCGGATTCAAAGTGAAGACGGTTCTAATATGTTAACTGCTCACTATGAAGGTGTGGTACCTGAGCTATTTTTCAATGAACAATCCGAGATAGTTCTTGAAGGAAACCTACTACAATACACTAATTTAAACGAAGCAATTTTTGATGCTGAGAACATTATTGTTAAATGTCCCTCAAAATACGAAGAGGCTGAAACAGAAAAAACTCAGGTTTTATAATTTTTAATAATTATTAAAAATCGTAATCTGAAAGCAATTGTGCTACATCACGAGATTTCACACTTTCTGTAATCCTTTTTGTTTCTGCCGTAAGAGAAGCACGAGTTTTATCTTCATATATTATTCCAACAGGAATCCCAGGAGAATTAATAAGCTCCTCGGCTGCTAATCTATCTGTTCTATCATATTCCTCAGGTATATCATAAATAAGACCAGGTACACCTTTTTTAGCATTTCCTTTAAGAATTTCATATGTATCATTATAGGTTGTGCATGGAGATTGAACATGGACTACTGCAAATCCAGGGTGTTCCATACCTGCTTGTATTAATTTTGCTAAATCCCTAGGTTTACTAGAATAACCAGAAGCTATAAAACTAGCACCTATTGTCAAATAGTATTTTAATGGATGTATCTTATCTTCAATTTTACCGTAAGGTGTTGAAGTTGTTTTTACTCCATAATCTGTTGTTGGAGAACTCTGGCCTTTAGTTAACCCATATACGCCATTATCCATTACTACAGAACAGATATCTAAATTTCTAGTTGCCTGGGGTGCTATATGTTCCATACCAATGCTTAGGAAATCTCCGTCACCTGCAACAGTTATTACATTAAGGTCAGGATTAGCCATTTTTACGCCAAAAGCAATTGGTAATGACCTACCATGAATACCGTGCAAACCATATGGTTGCGGATCTTCTAACAAATGAACTAAATTTCCTGAGCAGCCTATACCAGCCACTACAACAGTGTTTTCTATTATTTCTTCTGTCTCTTTAAGTCGATCATTTAGAGCAAACTCTACAGCTCTTCGTACACCGAAGTCGCCACACCCTGGACACCACGCAAAATCATATTCAGGATTTTTCTTACTCAATTTATCACCGCCTTATTCTCTTGATTTACTAAATCATTAATATTTGAAACCAGATCACCAACCTTAAATGGTAATCCTGTATATTGTGTTATAGATTTTGCTTTAACTCCATGAGATCGCAAAATTGAAGAAAATTGACCTTGGTAATTCAATTCTGGAACGATAACCAAATCTTTTGTTCGTAATTTCTCTAATAAATCTTCAGGAAGAGGATTAAGATACATCGTGTAAAGCCACCCAATATCTAAACCTGATTCTTTTAACTGATTATATGCTTCACGTACTGAGCCTTTTGAACCGCCCCATGGCATCAAGACAATAGAGGAATTAGGGTTTTCTTCTTCATAATCGCCATTTCTTAGCAAATCTAATTTACTAAAACGTCGTTCTGTCATCTGTATATGTCTACTGGGTAAATGGGTAGTGTCACCCATTGCATCGTGCTCACTTCCATTAGCTATATATGAACCAGGTTTGCCTGGAATAGGCATAGGTGATAATTCAAAACCATCATATCTCAAGTAACCATTGTTACCTTCATATACAATTCTATTTTCCACTTTGACTGATTCCAAATCAGGTTTTCTTATATTTTGAACTCTTTCAGCTAAAGACATTTCAGTTAATAATATAACTGGACCTTGATATCTTTCTGCCCAATTAAGTGACATGACTCCTGCTGTAAAGCATTCTTCAACATTCCCAGGTGCAATGACAGGTAAAGACACATCTCCATGAGCAGGATTTATTGCAGAAAATAAATCAGATTGTTCAGTTTTTGTAGGCAGTCCAGTAGCTGGGCCACCTCTTTGAACATCAACAACAACTAACGGTATTTCTGCCATCCATGCTAAGCCAAGACCTTCACTCATTAATGAAAATCCAGGACCAGCTGTAGCAGTCATTGATTTTTTCCCGGCATACCCCCCACCAAGAATAGCATTTATTGATTCTATTTCTGAACTTGCTTGGTAAACAAATTTGCCATCTTGTACCAAATTTCTCTCCATATAGAGCAAAATTGTTGTAGCTGGTGAAATTGGATAACCAACATAAAAATTCAATCCAGCTTTTATTGCACCTAAAGAAATTGCATCATTACCCTTCATCATAGATTGTTTATAATCTGGTGGTGTCGGGGCATCTAATTCTCCTAGATTAAAGGGACTTTCAGAGGCTTTTTCTATACCAAAATCAATGGCTCTAAAGTTAGCATCAACAATTTCTTGTCCTCTCGATAAATATCTTTTCTCGATAAATTCTTGTAAATATTTAACCGGCATATCAACTAAAGATGCTAAGGCACCCATCATTACCATATTAGCAGTTCTTGCATCTCCTGCTTCTTTGGCTAGATCATCGAAAGGCATACCAATGGCTTTTTCGTCACCTGATGGTGTAAATGAAGAATCGTATAAGATGATTCCATCAGATGCCACCTCTCCTCTATGATTTTCATAAGCTTCTTCATTCAAAGCTACTAAAACATTTAATTCATCTCCTGGACTTAACACAGGTGAGGTCGAAATTCTTGCTTGAGTATAAGTTGGACCTCCCATAATTTGTGAAGGAAAAGTCGCAAAAGTAAGAGAATGATACCCAACCTCTGAAGCAATTCTTGCTAATGCTTCTGAAGCCGTTACTACTCCTTGACCACCTTCTCCTGCAAATCGAACAACAAAATCTTGTCTTTTAGACATGTATCTCCCCATAGGAACACGTTGTAATTTATTAAATAGTCTTATAATTAGCTTTAATTTTCTAGGACAAAATGGACTTATCTGAGCTACTATATTGACCATAAAAACTTTAGCACTGTAATCTATTTACTGTCAATATGAGATTGATTAAAACACATATATAAATTGGTATTTTTTTCTATTTATGAAAAATTTAAAATCTGAATTAATATCTAGAATTAAAGAACATGGTCCAATAACATTTGAAAATTATATGGATCTTTGTCTCTATTGGCCAAAAGGCGGGTTTTATACGGGAAATGACATCATTATTCATGATGACTATTACACTTCGCCTATGGCACATCCCGCATTTGGAGCCCTACTATCCTTATATTTAGAATCTCTATGGAAAAGTAGGCAATTTAACAACAAATTATTCATAATGGAAATTGGAGCAGGAAATTACCAATTAGCAAACGATATTACAAACTATTCAAAAAATTTATCAACTGATTTTTACAATTCAATAGATTACATCACAATAGACATTAGAAAACCCCAAAAACCTAATAACAATTTCAGTCCAATTATTAGTAACACCATACCTTTCAATAAATTCACGGGTATTATCATCCTCAACGAGGTTTTTGATGCTTTCCCATTCCACCGCATCATAAAGATTAATAATCAAATAAAAGAAATATATGTAGATTATAAAGACGGGGATTTTTTTGAAACATATGGACCTGTTTCTTCAAATAAGATTTTTGAATTTCTTCAAGAGCACAGTATTTCACTAGACGAAAATCAAATTAATGAAATATCTTTAAAAAGCACTGAATATCTAAAAAACTTATCCTCTATTTTGGATACTGGAGTTATTGTAAATATCGATTATGGAGATACATCAGAAAATTTACTGTCTAAATTTAAAAAAGGGTCCCTTTCTTGTTATTTCGAACACACCATGTCACAAAACCCTTTTTTAAGTCCTGGTAAACAAGACATAACCTGCCATGTCAATTTTTCAGCATTGATAAGCGAAGCTACACAAAACAATTTAGAATCAAGTAGTTTAATATCACAGCGAGAATTTTTATACCAACAAGGTTTTGAGTACTTATTAAGTAAATTGAGAAACTTATCTCTTAATCAACATGAAATCAATTCAAACAGGATGGGTATGTTAAGTCTTGTTGACCCAAATGGGTTAGGTAACTTTAAAACACTAATACATTCAAAAAATATAAAGCTTAGCAAGCTTAATTTTGAATCCCAACTAAAAGATTTAAAAGATAAATACCCCGTACCGCTTTTAGATGATCATCATATTAATTTATTCGGAGCTAAATACCCTGATCAAGCACAAAATTGGAATGATTTATTTAAAATTAAATAGAGCTATCTTTATCCAATTCATCTTTAATATCTTCAATCTTTCTATTAAGAACAAATAAATATGCAAAGTACACAACCCAAGTTATAGCAAAAACCGCAAATAAATAATTCATTTTAACCTCTAGTATTAGTTAATTTTTCAATTCTTCTAATATCCTTAATTGAAATCTTCTGACAAGTAAAAATACCCCAAGAACAGTAAAGGCAAAAGTTGAATATATGAGTATAAATCCCATAGAAGCTGTTAGGCCTGCATCTGATTCTTTTAAAGGACCAATTATCATTTCTGGATGAACAGTTCTCCACCACACTGATGCCATGTAAACTATGGGTACATTAATAAATGAAATAATACCCAAAACAGAGGCATATGTTGCGCCTTGCCTTATATTAGAAGAATAGGCTCGTAACATTAGATAACCAATATACATCAACCACATAATTAATGAAGTAGTAAGCTTAGGGTCCCAAGTCCACCATACCCCCCAAACAGGCTTAGCCCAAATAGCACCGCTAATAACCATAATAGTTGTTGTGATTACTCCAATTTCTCCTGCTGATTGACCAAAATAATCCCAACGAATATTTTTTGTTATTAAATACATTATTGAAGAAATAAAAACAAAAAAGAAAAACAGAAAACCCACCCAAGCATTTGGAACGTGAATATACAAAATCTTCTGAACATGCCCCATAATAACTTCTGTAGGCGCAAACAAAGTGATTAATGCAACATCAAATATAATTATTGCAGCGGTAATTATTAAAAAATAAATAGATTTAATTTTCATGTGTATTCAAATATTAAATTAATAATCTTTCATGACGTGTGTAAACAAAAACGAACATACTATAGTAAATATTATATCAATAACTGCCAATAATTGTATCCATTTATTATACTCAGCCCATGTTTCTCCTCTTAAAACCGAAGTTGTTACCTCAATTGCACCAAGTAGCATAGGAAATATTAAAGGGAATAATAATATTGGTAAAAGAGTTTCTCTAACTCCTGTATTTGAAGTCATTGACCCAATAATTGTGCCGATAACTGAAATTCCTAGAGTTGTTAATACTGCAACTAAAATAATAGGAGTGTAAATAATATTTAAATTAAAAATGATAGTAAAAATAGGAAAAATTAATATTTCCAAAACTATCATAAACAAGAAAAGAGTAGTAACTTTACCTAAAAATAAGATATCTCTCGAAATGGGAAGAAGTAATAATGATTCAAAATTACCACTATCCCTTTCTGTAGATAAAAATCGGTTAAGTCCTAAAACGGCTGTAAAAAAGATTGTAACCCATAAGATTCCTGGAAGAACACGAATATACGAATCATTTGCTACATCAATGGATATATTAAAGATCACAACACATGTAAACGAAAAAATTGTAGTAAGAACAAGTAAATCTTTACGTTGCAATTCAGCTCTGATATCTTTTATTGCAATATACCATATGTATAAGATGTAATTTTTCATAATACACTTTCATTTATTGATTCATATTTTTCTATTAAATTTGGGAACTGATCTTCATCTTGTACTTGAAATTTCACTTTTCCTGACTGCAAAACACCAATGGTACTTGCTACAGATAATGCAAAATCAGAATTGTGTGTCGTCAAAAATACTGTCATATTTCCATTAATGGCGTTTGGAAAAAAATTATCAGTTAAATTATTTATAGAACCAACATCTAATCCAGAATCTGGTTCATCCATAATCAATAAAGAAGGATTACTCATCATTGCTTTCATAATAGAAAGTCTCTTTTTTTCCCCATGAGATAATTTTGCTACTTTTTGGTTGATCAGACCTGAAAAGTTTAAAATTCTAGTAAGATATTCAAATTGTGTGTCAAAATCAGTATTTTGATAAAATTTACTGAAAAATTTTAAATTTTGATATCCAGTTAAATCACCATAAAGTAAAGAGTTGTGTCCTACATATCCAATAGTTTCGCGAATTTTTTCGGGATCATTAGATGAATTATATCCATTTATAATAACTTCTCCTTCATCTGGAGAATACAAAGTTGTTAATAATTTAACTAAAGTTGTCTTACCTGAGCCGTTGGATCCTAAAAGCACATATCTTTCGGACATTTTTATTGTTAGAGAACAAGCCTTTAAAATAGGATTAGAACCAAATGATTTACTTACATTGTTAATTTCGATCGAATTTTTCTCTATCAATTGCTATACTTTCTAGAATTTAAATAATAAATAGACTAAAACAATAAATCATTACATCCTATTCTATCAAAGGACAATTATAAATGTATCAAAATAATCAACAAGCTGATATGCAAACACAAGATCATAATATACTTAGCAGAACACCTCCAGGGCAAAAATTAACTGATAAATTCCCTGTCCTAACTTATGGAGATATACCTCATATCCCCTTATCAGAATGGATCTTTACGATTGATGGATTAGTTAATAAAAAAATTTCCTATAACTGGGAAGAAATAATGTCCCTTAAACAAACATTACTAACTAAAGATTTTCATTGCGTAACTCAGTGGAGCCGATTAGACAATTTATGGGAAGGAATTAGAGTAAAAGAGCTTATAGGTCATAATAATTTAAAATCTAATGCTAAACACGCTTTAATTTATTGCTATGGTGGATATACTACAAATCTTCCATCTGAAGTATTGCTGGAAGAAGACGTATTATTAGCACATAAACATGATGGAAACCCTCTATCTCCAGAGCATGGTGGACCTATGCGATTAATAGTCCCTAAATTATATGCATGGAAAAGTGCCAAATGGGTTAAAGGTATTAATTTTATGGAAACAGAGGAATTGGGATTTTGGGAAAATTTAGGATACCACTCCTATGGCGACCCATGGAAAGAGCAGAGATTTAAATTTTAAATCATCCCAGTTATAATTATTAGAATTAGAAATATAGAAAATATATGGAAATTACTATGAAAATGAAATTGTTACTAATATCTCTTATGATAGTCAGTACATTCTCCGCATGCTCAAACGAAAGTAAAGAAGCTGTACAAAACATACGTCAAAAAGTAGGAGATGCTATTGCAGGTGATGTTACTGCTACCCCAACAGCTTTGCCAGAATCTATTCAAACTAACGAATCTATTGCTACACCTGAACCTACACCTGAACCCAAAGCTACTGCTAAGCCTGAGGATACAGCTACACCTACCCCAACTCCTGAACCAGACAAATGTGCTCCTGGTAAATGTAGCAATAACCCGGTCAATGAACCATTGTCAGTTACTTTTGATGAAGATGGTTTCTATACAAAACTAATTTATGGAACCTCAGAATTTACACTAAAAATCAATAATATCAGTTCAGTAGTGCTTTCTATAGAAGTCACCCCAAAACTTCCTGGATCCAATACTACAATAGTAGTAGATCCAAATGAAGTTGAAAACATTAGCTTATATGATTCAAAACAGGCTCCTGAATATAATGGGGATATAACACTAAAAGGCTCTTGGGAAATCTCTGGTTCAGAACCTTTATCACAATCAATAAAAATCAGAATTCTAGACTAGCACCACCTTGACATGGTCTATATCAAGAACTATTATGTATTATATATAAAACATATGTAATATTATGACAAATTCTATCAAAAATAATTCTAAAATTGCTCGTCTTGATTTACGTGATATAAATAAAGCAGAAACACGTAGAGTTAAAAAAAAGCTATCCATAAAAAACATTAATCCTAACGAGATACACGACACAGAAGGTGTTTATATAATCAGTGTCGCTGCAAAAATTTTAGCTATGCATCCACAAACATTGCGCAAATATGAACGAGCAGGTCTTATTTCACCATCAAGAACGATAGGAATGCTAAGATTATATTCTATCCAGGATATTAATAAAATTAGATTAATAAAATACCTAGTGGATGATATTGGAATGAATTTATCTGGAGTAGAATTTATTTTACATACGCTTGAAGAATTAGAAAAAGCTAAAGGCTATATCAATAATATTGTTGGATCTTTTCACAAAACTGAATTTGAATCTCATCTTAAACAAATATACACTTTGATAAATAAGCCGCTTATTAACATCAAATACAAAACTGGTAAGTATTATGAATAAAGCAAATGAAAATTCTGATGAAAATAGTGCAGAAATCTCTGAAATAGATAATGGAAAAACTATAACTGATGACATAGATACCATTATCAATGAAAGAGATCAATATAAAAATATTGCACAAAGGGCTCAAGCAGATCTCATTAATTACAAAAACCGAGTAACTGAAGAACGAGAAGCAACTTATGTAATGATAGTATCTAGATTTGTATCAAGCTTACTGCCAATTATCGACAACTTTAATAGAGCAATTAGTAGTATGCCAGACGATAATTCTTGGTACCAAGGATTATCGATGATAGAAAAAAGTTTGAATCAGCTTATAGAATCTGAAGGCATTACACAAACAGCAAAAACTGGCATGGATTTTGACCCCAAATACCACGAAGCAATAATGGCGATTGAAGATGACACAAAGAATGAAGGGACTATAGCTGATATAATTGCTCAAGGATATGAATTAAAGGATAGAATTATTAGACCAGCACAAGTAACTGTAATTAGAAATGTTAATAAAGAAAAAGATAATACAAATATAGAAAATGAAAATAATTCTAGCGAAAACGAAGGAGAAAACAATGGCTAAAATTATAGGAATCGACCTTGGAACAACTAACTCATGTGCAGCAGTTATGGAGGGTGGCGAGCCTACTGTTCTAGAAAATAGCGAAGGAGGGAGAACCACTCCTTCAGTGGTTGGTGTTAATGTAAAAAGTGATGAAAGATATGTCGGACAAGCTGCAAAAAGACAGGCAGTAACCAACCCAGAGAATACGGTATTTTCAATAAAAAGGTTTATGGGTAGAAAACATACAGAAACTAAATCTGAATCAAATCAATACCCATATGAATTAAAAGCTTCTAAAAATGGTGATGTATCTGTAGTACTCGGAGAAAAAGCCATGTCGCCACCAGAAGTTTCTGCAATGGTGTTAAGAAAAATAAAAGAAGATGCAGAATCAAAATTAGGAGAAACAATCACACAAGCTGTAATTACAGTACCAGCATATTTTAATGATAGTCAAAGAAATGCAACAAAAGATGCCGGTAAAATAGCCGGTTTGGAAGTATTGAGGATTATAAACGAGCCTACTGCTGCGGCACTAGCCTATGGTTTAGATAAACAGGGAGATCAAACTATTGCAGTATATGACCTTGGTGGCGGTACCTTTGATATTTCGATATTACAAATTGGGGAGGGCGTTTTTGAAGTAAAAGCCACTAATGGAGATACACATTTGGGTGGTGATGATTTTGATCAAAGAATTATTGACTGGATAATTGAAGAATTTAAAAAAGACCAAGGAATTGATTTACAAAATGACAATATGGCTTTGCAACGACTAAAAGAGGCTGCAGAAAAAGCAAAAATAGAATTATCCAATGTGATGCAAAGCGAAATCAATCTTCCATTTATCACAGCAGACTCCTCTGGTCCTAAACATTTAGCGATGAGTCTAACTAGAGCTAAATTAGAGCAACTAGTTGACGATTTGATAACAAAAACTGTTGAACCCTGTAAAAAAGCTATTGAAGACGCAGGAATTAAAGCTAGTGATATTAACGAAGTTATATTAGTAGGCGGAATGACGCGTATGCCATCTGTACAAGATAAAGTAAAAGAACTGTTTGCAAAAGAACCTCATAAAGGTGTAAACCCAGACGAAGTAGTTGCTATTGGTGCAGCAATACAAGCAGGTGTTTTACAAGGAGATGTTAGAGATGTACTTCTTTTAGATGTAACACCTCTTTCACTTGGGATAGAGACTTTGGGTGGAGTAATGACTCCATTAATACCTAGAAATACTACGATTCCAACTGCTAAGAGTGAAGTATTCAGTACAGCTGCAGATAATCAAGATAAAGTTGAAATACATGTTTTACAAGGCGAGAGAAGTATGGCTACAGAAAATAACTCTATCGGTAAATTTGTTCTGGATGGAATCTTACCTGCTCCAAGAGGAATACCTCAAATTGAAGTCACTTTTGATCTTGATGCAAACGGAATATTAAATGTTTCTGCAAAAGATAAAGGTACTGGAAAAGAACAAAAAATTACTATTACCGCTAGTTCAGGGCTATCACAAGAAGATGTTGAAAAGTTAGTGCAAGAAGCGGAAGCAAATGCTGATGATGATAGAAAGAAAAAAGAATCAGTTGAAACAAGAAATCTAGCAGATAATCTAATCTATACAACAGAAAAAACACTTGCTGAAAACAGTGATAAAGTACCAGAAGAACTTAAATCACAAATTGAATCAAAAGTAACTGCATTAAAGGATGCCCTAGAGAGCAACAATGATGAATCTATCAAATCTTCATTAGATGATTTACAACAAACTTTACAGGAATTAGGGAATGCCGTTTATAGTCAAGAACCTGCAAATCCTGAAAATGAAAACCAAGAAGATACAAAATCTGATGACGATGAAACTGTAGAAGGTGAGTATAGAGAAGTTTAGGAATATCTAAAAGGAGCCATTATGGTAATGAAAACTCTTATACTTGGTGAGAATTACCAAACTGAATCTGGAGAAAACTCCAAGATAAATGAAATACTGTTTTCAACAAAAGACAAATCAATAGTCGGAATTAATGTTAGGATTAATAACTCGACACCAAATTTATTTATACCATTAAATAGATCAATTGATAATAAAAAATCTAACCAAAAAGGAATGATCCATTTTTCGAAAAAAACGATTATTCGAACCAAAGATAATATTAAATCTCAACTTTATGGTTTGATAATAGACCAAAATACTTTCAGACCAAGTTATTTTTTGGTAAAAGTAGGGAGAAAAATTATAAGTGTCGAACATGAACTGTTAAGTAATATAACCTCAGGTGCTCCCACTTTGGATTCAAATATAACAATAAACGAAATTCCAATTTACTTATCAGATGAATTAGCTACAAAAGAAGCTAATCACTCATTAAAAAAATTTTACGAAGCTAACTATTCTTCAATATCAAATGTAAAAGTAGAAGTGAATTCAGGAGTAGCAGATTTATCTGGTACTTGCCAATTTAATGAGCAAAGTATTTCTATAGAAGATTTTATAAAAACTCTTGATGGCATTTTATCAGTAGAAAATAATATTGTGTCTGATTCTGAGCTTGAAATAGCTCTTGCAAAAAAATTAGCTGATGCCAATATTTATCACGACGGATTTGTATCGATTAAAATTTTCAACAATACAATTGCCCTTAAAGGAAACTTAGGATCTCAAAAAAAGATAAATGAAGTTCAATCTATAATACAAGAATTAGAATCAACAAAACTTATAGAAAATAGTATTAAATTAAAAAGTTAAAGTGATTTTTTTAACAAAATAGTGTATTTTTATTGAAGTATTATTTCAGGTCAATTATTTTTATTCTTAAATTTAATGAAGGATATTATATTGAACTATAGCATCGAAGGAGATTCAATAATCGTTCCTGAGGTAGTTGTTCAAAGATTACCTCACTACCTTAATATATTAAGTATTCTACAATTAGATAAAACAAAAATTGTAAGCTCAGAGCAACTTGGATACTTAGCTCAAATCACGCCTGCTCAAATTAGAAAAGACTTAAGCTATTTCGGAAAATTTGGCAAACAAGGCAAAGGTTATTCTGTAAATATTCTTGTAAAAAGATTAAGAGAAATACTTGGAGTGAATTTGCAATGGGAGGTTTGCTTAATTGGTGTTGGTAGACTAGGAAAAGCTTTATTAAGTTATCCAGGATTTGCACCTGAAGGATTTAATATAATTGCAGCATTTGATTCAGATGTTGACCAAATTGGCCAACAGATCGGCAAAATAAAAATAAAGGATATTGTAGAATTAGCTAATTTTTTACAAAGTAGTAAAATTAAAATTGCGATTGTAGCAGTACCAGCTCATGTAACTAAAGATATATTAAACCTACTTTACGATTCGGGCATCAAGGCTGTTTTAAATTATGCACCATTTACACCACTAGATCACAAAGATATGATTATAAGGAATATTGACCCTGTAGCCTCCCTACAATCATTAACTTACCACTTGAAAGTTATTAACTCTTAAGAAACAGAAGGTGGTCTATTTGATGATCTTCTTTTTTGAACTATTTTAAGACGAACTTGAGCTCTTCGCATTGAAGCGACAGCGTTCGCCAAGTCTATATCAGACTGACTAGTACTTATCTTTTCTTCAGCTTGTTTTATTGCTTCTTGAACCTTTGCTTCATCTATTTCTTCCACGCGTTCAGCAGCATCAGCTAAAATAGTAACATGGTTGCCTAATACTTCAATAAACCCACCTGAAAGATATAGATAAGTATCTTCAGATCCATCTTGAATAATGCGAACTTCTCCTGGTTGAAGCGACGTTAATAAAGGAGCATGGTTATCAAGTATGGCAATTTCGCCTTCTATACTTGGTGCTACAACACCACGCACATCATCAGAATAAATATTTTTTTCTGCTGAAACAATCTCTAATTTCATTGAGAAAAATTCTCCTATAAATAATTAACTATTAGCTGAAGCTCTAGCTTCTTCAATATCACCTACCATATAAAAAGCTTGCTCAGGTAAATCGTCGTGCTTTCCTTCCAAGATTTCCTTGAATCCTCGTATAGTATCTTGAATTGGAACGTACCTACCTTCTCTACCAGTAAATTGAGTTGCAACGAAAAATGGTTGCGAGAAAAATCTTTGTAGTTTTCTTGCTCTTGATACAGTTAATTTGTCCTCTTCAGATAATTCTTCCATACCTAAAATAGCGATAACATCTTGCAAATCTTTATATCTCTGCAAGTATTCCTGTACACCTCGTGCTACTTGATAATGTTCCTCTCCAACAATTAATGGGTCAAGAATTCTTGAGTTAGATGCTAATGGGTCAACAGCTGGATATATTCCCTGTTCTGAAATTGCCCTATCAAGAGAAATATTGGCATCTAAATGTCCAAATGTAGTAGCGACACCTGGATCAGTATAATCGTCAGCAGGCACATAGACTGCTTGAAATGAAGTAATTGAACCATTCTTTGTTGATGTAATTCGTTCTTGTAAAGCACCCATTTCTGTTGCTAAAGTTGGTTGGTATCCTACAGCCGACGGCATTCTACCTAAAAGAGCTGATACTTCCATACCTGCTAATGTATATCTAAATATGTTATCTATAAATAATAAAACATCTTGATTTTGTTGGTCTCTAAAATATTCCGCCATAGTCAAACCTGTTAGGCTAATTCGATATCTAACGCCAGGTGGTTCATTCATTTGTCCAAAAACCAGTGCTGTATTTTGTAATACTCCTGATTCTTCCATTTCATTCCAAAGGTCGTTTCCTTCTCTAGATCTTTCTCCAACACCTGCAAATACAGAATAACCTTTATGAACTTGAGCAATATTTCGAATTAATTCCATGATAATAACTGTTTTGCCTGTACCCGCTCCACCAAAGGCTCCAATTTTGCCGCCTTTTGTAAAAGGAGCAATCAAATCAATAACTTTTACTCCTGTTTCTAACATTTCTGTACTTGAACTTTGATCTTCAAAGCTAGGAGCAGGCCTATGAATAGGCCAATGTTCTTCAGCAGCAACCTCTCCAATATTATCAAGTGCCTTACCGGTTACATTAAATAATCGTCCTAATGACCCATCTCCAACAGGAACAGCAATAGGTTGTCCAGTATCATTAACTTCCATACCTCTAGCAAGGCCTTCAGTTGCACCCATTGCTAAACAACGAACCCAATTATTACCTACATGCTGTTCAACTTCGAGAACTAATTCTTCACCATTGTGCTCGAGAGTCAAAGCATTGTAGACTTCAGGAAGATTGTCAGGAGGGAACTCTACGTCAACAACCGTACCAATAATTTGTACTATTTTACCTTTATTTTCTGCCATTTCATTCCGCCTTTTTAATTAATTTAGAGCAGCAACTCCGCCCACTATATCTAATAGTTCTGTAGTAATAGCTTCTTGCCTTACTTTATTCATAAGTAATGTTAATGAATCAATCATATCATTAGCACTGTCAGTAGCATTTCTCATAGCAACCATTCTTGAAGAATGTTCACATGCTCTAGATTCTAATAATGCATGATAAATTTCCGTCTCAATATATCTGGGTAATAGCAATTCCATTAAATCTATACTTGATGGCTCATATATATACCCAACTGTTTCATTGCTTGATAATTCTGATGGTATCACTGGTAAAAGTTGTTTAATAATAGGAGTTTGTAATGTTACATTAACAAATTGAGGGTAGCTCAATACTACTTTATCTATACTCCCATCCATATATCCATCTATGACGAGCTTAGCAATTGGCATAATATCTTCAACAGTTGCTCTGTCAGGTAAATCGGTGAATACGGCCATAGGTTGATTACCTGTCCTAGTAAGGAAATCTCTTCCTTTTTTACCAACTGCCACAGTAGTTATTATTGAACTTTCACCAAGAATATAATCGCCACATGACCTATTAAGGTTACCTGGCAACCCTCCACAAAGCCCTCTATCAGGGGTCATATGAATTACAGCTGTGTTTGTAATATCACGCTCGACCAACAATGGGTGAACTTCTTCTCCTTCAATAGGTTGTGCTGCAAGATCAGATAATACGTGCTCTATTTTTTCAGCATAAGGTCTACCAGCAAGTGTAGCAAGTTGAGCAAATCGCATTTTAGATGCTGCTATCATCTGCATAGCTTTAGTAATTTTTGCTGTACTTTGAACGCTTCTAATTCTTCTTCTAATTGTTCTTACATTTGCCATATGATTCCTACTGTATATTAAGCTAGATTGACTTTATTAAATGCCTCAATAGCTTCCTTAAGTTTAGTTTCAGTTTCTTCATCTATATCTGCATTTGTGGTAATGCTTTCTAAAATATCATTATGACTAGCTGCCATAAATGCGAGAAAATCATTTTCCCATTTTTTAACTGTGTCAACCGGAACTTGATCCATAAATCCGTTAATTGCAGCATATAAAACCACTACTTGGTTGTTCATTGCCAGTGGCACATATTGTGGTTGCTTTAATACTTCACTAATCCTTTGTCCTCGTTCTAATCTTGTTCTTGTAGCATCATCAAGATCATCTGTACCAAATTGAGCAAATGTTACTAATTCTCTATATTGAGCTAAATCAAGTCTTAATTGTCCTGCAACTTTACGCATAGCTCTTGTTTGAGCTGAACCGCCTACTCTTGAAACAGACAAACCTACGTTTACGGCTGGTCTAGTTCCGGAGTTAAACAAATCAGTTTCAAGATAAATTTGCCCATCAGTAATAGAAATAACGTTTGTTGGAATATATGCAGAAACGTCACCTGCTTGAGTTTCAATAATTGGTAAAGCTGTAATCGAACCTCCCCCTAATTCGGGGCTAAGTCGTGCTGCCCGTTCTAACAAACGACTGTGTAAATAAAAAACGTCACCAGGATATGCCTCACGACCTGGAGGTCTCTTTAATAATAAGGAAAGTTGACGATAAGCCCAAGCATGTTTTGATAGATCATCATAAATAATCAAAACATCTTTCCCCTGGTCCATAAAGTATTCGCCAATTGCACAGCCAGTATAAGGCGCAAGATATTGAAGTGCTACAGGGTCAGAAGCATTTGCTGCTACAACTATAGTATGATCCATAGCACCGTACTCTTCTAACTGAGCAACAGTAGCTGCTACTTTAGCAACACGCTGACCAATAGAAACATATATACAAATAAGGTCTCCACCTTTTTGATTAATTATAGTATCAATAGCGATTGCACTTTTACCTGTAGATCTATCCCCAATAATCAATTCTCTTTGGCCTCGACCTATAGGAATCATACTATCTATTGCTTTAATTCCGGTCTGCATAGGGGTATTAACAGCCTGACGACTTACCACGTTTGGTGCTACTTTCTCAACTGGTCTAGATTCTGAACTTGTTATAGCTCCTCGACCATCGATTGGTTCTCCAAGTGCATTCATCACTCGACCAATAACCGTATCTCCTACTGGAACCTCAGCTATTCTTCCAGTAGATCGAACTTCGTTTCCTTCAGCAATTTCTTTATCGTCACCCAAAATAACTGCAGAGACTGAATCCTCTTCTAAGTTCATAGCCATCCCGATAACACCACCAGGAAACTCTAGAAGTTCTGTTAATTGAACTCCTGATAGACCATGAATGTTCGCGATTGCATCACCTACTTCAGTGACAACGCCAACATTTACCATACTAGCAGAAGAACCATACTCCTCTATTTGTTTTTTTATAACTGACGCTATATCCTGTCCCCTAGTCGTCATAAATTCACCTCAAATAATCTTCTTATCGTTATTTAAATTAAAACTATTTACCAATTTGTCTTTTCAGACCAACTAATTTTTCTTGTATACTTCCATCAATGACTAAATCATTAACTCGGACAACTAACCCACCTAATAACTCAGGATCTTTGTTATACGATACCTGAAGTTCAGAGTTTAACCCTTTTGATATACTCTCTTCGATTTTGGATTGTTGTTCTTTATTCAAGTCAACTGCCGTATAAATTTCTGCTCTCGCCACACCACTTGCAGCATCAACTAATTTGTTAAATTCTTCTGTTATAGTTCCAATTAAACCAATTGAATTTCTTATAGCAAGTAAACAAACAAGGTTACCTATTAAAGGATTAAAACCTTTCATTGTAGTGTTCAATACAGAAAGTTTATCTTGTAATGGAACTTTTGCAGAACTCACAAAAGAATATACTGATTCATCTGCCATCAATTGAGATAAATCAGATAGTTGAGAAGCCCATTCTTGCAAATCACCTGAGTTCTCTGCAATTTGAAAAGCAGCTTCTGCGTACCTTTTTGCCTTGGGTCCTTTAGCCATTTATTCTATGACTCCTCAGTTTTATCAGTAAATGCATTTTCAAGAACATTATCAATAATATCTTTATGCGTATTCTCATCAAGAGATCGTTGAATAATCTGTTCAGCAGCTGAAACTGCTAAACCACCAAAATTAGCACGAAGTTCATCCATTGCAGAATCACGCTCGCGCTCTATATCACTTTTAGCTTTTACTAAAAATTCTTCGGCTTCTTTCTTGGATTTTTCTCGTTCCTGATCACTAAGCTTTTCAGCAGCAGAACGAGCATCCTCAATAATTGCTTGGCCTTGTTTCCTAGCTTCTACAAGTTGATCGTCTAGTTGAGCTTGTTGCTGTGCACTTTCTTCACGCACTTTATCAGCTAACTCCAAACTATCTTTGATATTCGATGATCGCTCATCAAGAATCTTTAATATTGGTTTGTAAGCGAACTTAGATAAAACTATCAACAAGATAGTAAAGTTTAACAAATAAGCTATTAAACTTGGCCAGTGAAAACCTAAATCTGCCATAAGTTACTCCAGTATTCTATATTAGTAAAACTATGCTTATGAACTAAGCAACTATGGCTAGTATTACACCAATAATCAAGGCATAGATACCAAGAGCCTCAGCAAAAGCAATTGCTAAAATCATATTTGTAGCAATAGGACCTCTTGCTTCAGGATTTCTGCTCAAAGCATTCAAAGCTCCTGAACCTATCATACCAATTCCAATACCAGGACCTATCATGCCAATACCTACAGCAAGACCTGCACCTATGTATTTTGAATATGTAATCATTTCTGCAATTGTACCTTCCATTAAAAACCCCCTAGTTAAATTATGTATACAAAGTTTCAATTACACTATTTTCAATGGTCTTCACCCTCACCATGATGAGGCTCAATAGCCATCGATACGAAAACTAAAGTTAATGCTGAGAAAATCAATGACTGTATTACTCCTACAAGCAATTCAAGACCATAAAACGGTAATGAAAACGCAAAAGGAATTAAAAACGATGTCATAAGCAATAGTATTTCTCCAGCTGTCATATTCCCAAACAAACGGAATGTAAAACTGACGAGTCTTATAAATTCACTGAGTAA
>VFGE01000021.1 GCA_009392515.1 SAR202 cluster bacterium
AAATAAATCACAAAAATTAACCAAAAATATTTCTTGTATTAATAATTAGAATAACTTTACTAATATAACCACTTGTATAATTAGAACTGCAATTGGCACCAATGTCCTGATGAATTCCATCGTGTGGTTATATTCATCTAATTTTCTTTCAAATCTATTTCTTTCTGATTTTTCTTCCAAAAAACTCATACTTTCACCGCTATTATATATATGAAAAGAGATTCTACTAAATTAATAATTATTTTTCAAGTTTTAATCTAAATTACTAATTATAGGACATATTAGGCACAAATCTGTCATTTCTAGGTTATTTTCTACGAAAAGCAACTACATAGAGTATCATGGAGACAAATCAAGGATAAATATTTTGTATTCAAATTGCATTCATTTTGTAACCCTTGATATAATCCCTTACAGAAGAGAGGTGTTACATGGCAATGAATGAAAATCCTTATAGTTTAGACGAACGAGAAATCAAAGATCTATTAAATGAATACACTCAATGTGAAGGTGCTGAACAGGAATCTAATATGATCTGGTACGCTCTAGATGAAGCCCAAGAAAAAGCATTGGAACTTAACTCTCTAGTACATGGAATTATGATTATGTGCTCTAATGCCAAAAGCATGAATAAACCTTTAGAGCAGCTACGAAGCATGCTGAGTTACGATGAAGAAACTGAATCAGAAAATGAAAGTATGCTAATGCTAGAAGAACTTCAAGAAATGGTCGAATATTGCCTTAAGGATATAGATACTTTAATTAAAACTAAAGATAGTGATCAAAAATGAATGGATATTTTTCTAGGAGGTTTTTAATAGACGCAACAGAAAAGTATAATTACATTTTTAAAATACATCAGGGAAATCTCACAAGTCCCCATATTGTGGAACATTTGAAATGGTGAAAAAAAAGATATTAATCACAGGAGTATCTGGATTGGTGGGTTCTGTGTTAGCCGTTGCTTTGAAAGATGAATATGAAGTAACGGGATTAGATTTACAAGATTCAGTTTACGTACCTACCATAAAAGCAGATTGTACGATTCTTAACAATATTATGCCGGCATTTTCAGGTATTGATATGGTCATAGATCTTGCCAGTAATCCTGACCAATATAGTAAATGGGATGTTATTCATGATATCAATTTAAAATGTACTTCAAATGTTCTCGAAGCTGCGAAAGAGTGTGGGGTAAAAAGAGTTATATTCGCAAGTTCAAACCATGCTACTGGCATGCATGAATTTGACTGGCCCTATAGCCAAATTATTGAAGGTGATTATGCAGGGCTGAAATCTAACCAAATCCCATTAATATCCACAGATATGCCAGTTAGGCCTGACGGACCTTATGGAATTGCAAAAGTATTTGGCGAAGCTGCAGGAAAATTTTATTCGGACCAATATGGATTAAGTTCTTTATCTGTTCGAATTGGAACTCTAAATGCTGAAGGGAAACCAATAAATCATAGACAATTTGCTACCCTTATCAGTCACTCAGACCTTGTTCAGCTGTTTAGAAAATGTATTGAAGCCCCATTAACTTTAAAATACGGAATTTATTATGGTGTTTCAAATAATAAATGGAGATTTTGGGATATTCAGAATTCGGAGTCAGATATCGGTTACAAACCCCAAGACAATGCTGAAATATGGCGTTAAATACTATTGACCAAAAAGTAAAAAGTGGGCTTTATTTCTATAAAACAAATTGATTTATAAGTAAAATAACTACTACTATTTGAAATACTACCCCAAAAACCTTTAGATATGTACGCATGAAAATTCTCCGTTTTAATTGCGATGAATTATATCATAGGAAAGTTGTTACAAAATAAAAAGACATGGAGCCACCGATGAGAACTGAACTCATGGCCTACTGTAGGCACCAAACCTAGCATATAGGAATCAAACCTTCCTGTTTATAGCTCTTTATAACAGCTTAATACTGTTGATATACCGACCACTTATGGGGATATGCTATAATCCCACGCAAAGAGAGTAATTTATGAAGAATTTTATTATTACAAATATAGTATTAATAGTACTAATTTCTTGTGGCGGTTCTACTACCGAAGCACCAGAGGTTTCTATTCAAACACCAGAGGCTACTATTGAAGTACATGCAACAATTGATTCTGGAATAACTGCGAGATTAGATGAAACACCAAAACTAGAATCTACACAAACTCCACAACCAAAGGCATCTGATTCTACTCAACCAAAAAATACAATAAAAATAAACACTTCAGATGAGGAAAAGGTCAACAATCAGAATAATATTGAATCAAGCCAAGCTGGTAACTTTACTTTGCAGTGTGTATCGAGTACAAACGACTCTCTCAATACATGGGTAAAGACTAAAGGACCAATTGGAGGTTTGGGATATAACGTACGATATAGACATGATAAACCAAATATAATGTACTTTACTGATGCGTGGTCAGGAATACAAAAAAGTACGGATGGAGGCCAAAATTGGACTCAATCTAATGGAGAAGGGGAAGGGGTTATTGATTTTCGAGTCGGGCCTTCATTAGATAATATTCCTGTCTTTGCCCTTAGAATAGATCCGAATGATGAAGATATTATATGGATAGGCCTGCAAGATAACGGGGGTCTCTATAAATCATACAATGGAGGACAGTCTTGGGAATCAAAACATAATGGCTTAGACTCAAATAAAATTATTCCGCAACAAAAAACACAAAATTCAGATGAAGAAGATGATACTTCCGAGTTGCAATTAAACGTCAGAATGATTGAAGTTGAACCAGGAAATTCAGATGTCGTTTATGTCATGGGTGACGTGGACACACAAATAGATGGATTCCAATTTAATCGTACTCGAGGATTTGTATTTAAATCTACTGATGGAGGTGAGCAATTTGAACTGGTTGGTGATTTTGCAAATTTAACTAGATGGCTTTTTTTTACGAATTCGAATGACACTGAAGAATTACTCGTTACTACAGGACTATTCGACCGTGAACCTGACACAGCAGCAGAAAAAGAATATGGAGAGATTTCTGACGATGCCATGCCAAGCGGACTTGGGGTAGGAGTCTTTAAATCAAATGACGGGGGCAAAAACTGGTATGAAAGTAATCAGGGGATTAACCCAAAACGGTCCATGCATTTTGGTGGAGCAGACCAGAGTCCATTTGATGAAAAACTAATCATCATTGCAAGCGGAAACGACGTCGATAACTTTCTTCGCGATTACCCAGGAGCGATTTATAAATCTATAGATGGAGGAGCTTCTTGGCAGGATGTATCACCTCTTTATTCAGGATTAGGGATGTTCGGCGCGGTCGCATTTGCTGAGTCTGATAAAAACATTGTTTATGTTGCAGGAGAAAATGAATTTCTTCGTTCGACAGATCAGGGAGAAACATGGAGCATACAAGAGCATTGGGGACCCCCAGGAATAAAGCCAGGGAATCCCATTGATATGGTAGTAAGTAAGACTAATCCTAATATTGTATTCATTAACAATTATGGTGGTGGTGTTTTTAAAACTGAAGATGGTGGAAAAACTTGGATCGAATGGAGTAACGGTTATTCGGGTGCAAACATATTTGGCATTTCTGTTAGCCGTACTGGTTGTTTAGCTGCAAATGGGCGAAGTCAAATACACCTTTCTGATGACTTTGGCGAGACCTGGCAGGGTATTCAATATGGCAAATCCAAGAGTCTAGGAGATGGTCTAGCTATTAAATTCTTATCGCACGATGATACCAATCAAACCCTTATTGCAACTGATGCTAATAATGGGCGTCTTTATTACTCAAGCAATCTAGGCAATGACTGGGAAATAGCTACAGGATTAGTAAACATAGAACATTCTTTATTTGAAGAAGCGTTTGGGATACATATTGTCGAGGAAGCAGTCTCAAATCCAACGGTATTGTATGCTGGTTATATTCAATCAAACATTAAAGGACATGATCCTCATCAATTAGACGAAATTGAACAGTCACCAGGAATGTACAAATCTGTTGATGGAGGAATATCCTGGTTCCCAATCAATAATGGGCTACCCAATGAAGACTACAGCCGTAATATATCAGATATTACTGTTAGTAGTCAGAATGAAGACGTAGTCTATATCAATTCATTGTTTGATGGGTTGTACTATACAGTTGATGGTGGTGAATTTTGGGAACATCTTACAGGTAAGTTACCAGCGGGTATGTCATGGGATGATTGTGGGCATACGTGTGTTAATGAGGATGGTCAAAGAATAGACATGGAAGATATGGAACATTCTAAAATGATTCAACGTAAACACGCGATGAGTATTGCAATTAATCCTCAAAACGACCAAGAGATATTTCTAGGTACCAATGTTCATGGTGTTTATAAATCCATTGATGGTGGATCAAGTTGGGAAGAAACACTTTGGCGTACTGAGGCGATCAATACCTCGAAACGTGACCACGCACACGCAATTGATATTGCAATTAACCCAATAGATACGAAGATCATTGCTATCGCCGATTGGAATAGTGGTGTGCTGTTGAGCCAAGATGGAGGCGAGTCTTGGCAACGAATTAACCAAGAATTAGATACAGGAGTAGTACAAGTGATAATATTTTCACCAAATGGACAATATCTTTTTGCTGGTACTGAAGGACATGGCATATTTCGGTATAAACTCTTTGATTAACCCTCCTCACTACTCGCTAATGGATATTTACTCCGCTCTTACTCCTAATATGCAGCGAGATGCTATAAAAGACTTCCCACTTTTGACCCATTCTTGAAGCTCTACGCAGTCATTTAAGCAGTCATTTTGATTTTAAGAGCCTTTGAGTTAACGCTTAGAGGCTATTTTTAGGTTCAAAATCATGGAGCCACCGATGAGAATTGAACTCATGACCTACGGTTTACGAAACCGTTGCTCTACCCCTGAGCTACGGTGGCTGAAAGTACCGATTTTAAACCTAAATTACCCTATTATCAATGATTAGAATTAATCACAAAACTACAAAGGTAATCATAATGCCAAGATTGTATCACAGGGTACATGGTCAGGGTGTGAATTCTAATTTTCACTATTATAGATTACAGGCATTTGTCCTTTCCATTCAGACCATAAAGATTGCTGTGATATAAGTTCTGATATAAAATGAGCCACATTAATTCTACTAGTTTTTGCAGGCTTGAATAATGTATGAGTAGGAGATGGATGAGTAGTATATGTGCTTGTTTTTTCTTCATTAGTTAAGCTATCAGGACGTACCACAACCCATTCTATGTTTGGATGATTTTGGCCAATTGTAGTCCTTAAATAACCTACAGCTTTTTCATTATCCGAGACTGGAGGAAGTAGGTAACGTAGTATAAAAAAAACACAACTTTCAGAAAAAGAAGACTTCTCTTTTAAGTCCTCGTTTTTACAACCAACGGTATTCATCAAAATCATCTTGACAGATTTATTGATTCTTTTATTTTCAATGACCTGACATAATCTTTTTATAGAATTTGTTACAAGTCGTCTTGGATTTCCAAACATACCTTTAAAAGTAAGATTATGTCCTAATGTGGATACAATTACATCACACCATTCAATGTGTGTGATTAGTTCCTCTTCACTCATATCTAAAATAGTGGATGTGGTTATGGATAAATTCTTGTGGTTTCTAGTTTCCTTTGTGAACTTTTCAGCACTTCGAACGATAGCCTGAACCTCGTGATCAGCTTCCAGGAGTTGGTGAACCAAATGTTTACCAGTTGCACCAGTTGCTCCAGTAAGTAATATTTTCATAATGCCCCTCAATTTATATTAAAAGTAACTTTACCTCATCGGTAGATATTATAAGATGATTGTATTATAAATGTCGGTATCTTAGGTACTATGCCAGACACTATTAGGATTAACAATTATTGCAGTAATTATATCTCTTACTATTACAACATCAATGATGTTGTACAGTAGAACAAGATATCAGAAAATTGATAAAGAGATTATCAAAGGCTACCTTGCAATGTCTACTTGGTTGTTTTTAGTGATTTGGGCTGTATGTATTATTATAGATTCTTTTGTTACCTGTGAAGTTAGTATGTGGCAGTACCAGAGGATTCCGTGGTGTTAGCCTAGTCATGCTTTTTCTTAGGTTAATGTGTATTGACGAATCCCAGTGTTTTGTCGATCCGGTTCACTAGTTGACGCCCTTGTCGATAGCGCTCAAAATTATCGAGAAAAACTTCCGCCGCCGTTTCTTTGAACCCATGATAATCACCCGACATGTGTGGCGAAACAATGACGTTCTCAAGGGCCCAGAATGGACTGTTTTCAGGTAGCGGCTCGTTTAAGAACACATCCAGTCCGGCACCTGCGATGGCACCTGAAGTAAGCGCTGCGATCAGCGCTTCTTCATCAACCAACTCGCCACGACCCAGATTGATAAACCGGGCAGTTGATTTCATGGCAGAAAATTCACTCGCGCCAAAAAGCCCGCGGGTCTGATCTGTCAGGGGCGTGATCAGCACCACATAGTCCGCTGTTTCCAGTGACTGTACCAAGGTATCTACTGCGTAGACCTGTTCAAAGTCAGGATCGCTATCACGTGCGCTACGGCCCACCCCTGAGACTTTAAAGCCAGCTTGTTTTAGCAAGCGTCCAATTGTTCGGCCGACGCTGCCCACACCAACCACGAGTACCTTCTGCCCCAGTGTCTGTTCCGTCAATCGATATGACCAGCGATGCTGAGTCTGGGCAGTAAATGTCTCGGGCAGTCGCTTGGCAAATGCCAGGATCAATCCTAGCGTGTACTCCGCCATCGCCCGGTCGAACACACCACGGACGTTGGTGAGTTGAACATCGCTGGCTACGAATTCTGGGAACAGCATCGCATCAACACCGACACCACGCACCTGAACCCAGCGAAGTCGCTCTGTCAGGTGCCAGGTTTGCTGTAGGTCTTTTGCTCGGAAATTCGAACTCAGAAGCACTTCTGCCTGGGGCAGGAAAGCCTGCAGGCTTTCCAGGTCCGGGGCACAGTTAATTCGGATATCGCCTGCAATCCGGTCAATACCCGGAATCTCGTCAGCTGATACCACCCCATGGATGACAAGATTTATCTGCTTTTGCATGATGACTCCTCATTTCTAAAAAGGGTTTATTTGTTCTTTATTATATTTCTTAAACGAAGAAATAATTTCTTTACAACTAAACCCATACAATAAACTATAAATAGGAGCATCACTGCTAATATTTGTGATACAAGTGCATTGTCGAATATCTGGCTATCTAGCATAATTATTCTCCTTTGTTTACAGTTGCTCTACCCCTGAGCTACGGTGGCTGAAAATAGTATTAAATAACTTGAATGATAACATTTCCACACTTGTGCCCATCATAAACGTGAATGTGGGCTTCTTTGAAACAGTTTAATTTTTATTAAAAAGAAAACTAAAATGTTTCCTACAAAATCCTAAAATTTGAACTTTATATTTTTTAAATAGCCAAAGTATGATTAAGGCTTTAACAATTTTATATATTATAAATATCCCACCAGCTGTTAAGAGTGTTTCCATTCTATGATTTTACAACCTATAAATATAATTGTTCAATAATTCTGGTTGTGCAAATTTAAAATTAATAAGATTGTATATCAGAGCATGTATTAATCTCAGAATCTTCTTTTCTTATATATTTGTACTAATTGATTATAATTTATTGTCTAACAAGATCGTAATAGATGTTTTTAATTGCTATAATAATCTTTTAAAAAATAAAGGATGTGAGGAAGTGTATGAGTGTTAAAGTAGTTGTATTTTTGGAAGTAGAAGATTTTGAAGTATTTTCTAATACTTTTAATAGTGATGGTGCTAAAAATGCTAGACAAGAAGCTGGTATTGAAGCAGTAATTTATCAAGGTTTAGACAATCCAAATCAATCAGTTGGTATCGCTACAGCACCGTCTAAAGAAGAATTTGCAGCATTTTTTGCATCTCCAGCACAGCAGGAACGTATGCAAAGCGCGGGAGTTCAAGGTCCTCCAATAATAACCTTCTTAAAAGATTAAAATCAGTTAATTTATAAAAGCATCATTACTCTAGTTTTATAGTAAAGTTCATTAAAACGAGACAAAAATGGAAATAATACTAAAAGCCAAAAGAATGCTTTCAGAATTCGATAATATCAATGCAAATAGTAAACACTTTTATGTAACAATACGTTTTCGTTTAGACCAAATTAATCAAATTGTTAATAGCGAACTGTTAACTTATTTTAAGAAGTATCAAATATTACCAAAAAAACAATATATTGAATATGAAGGGTGTCTTCGTTTCGTAACCTACTTATTCGGATATTGTTATATAAAAGATCATTTATCCCAAATAAGTAGACTTTCATCAACTCTCTAGATGTACATAAGGATGAAGTTATGATTCTTGAGAAAAAACTTAATAATAAGGATATCATTATTCTAGATGGAGCAACAGGTAGCGAAATCGCAAGATTAGGTGGGGTTATGAACTCTTCTGCATGGTGTGGTGTTGCTAATAAAACTCACCCTAAAATTGTCCGACAAGTTCACGAAGAGTATATTCGTGCAGGCGCAGATATAATAACAGCTAATACTTTTTCCACAAGTCGCCATTGTTTAGCAGGAGCTGACCTTGCCGAAGAATCGGTCGCTATAACAACAAAAGCTGTCGAATTAGCAAAAGAAGCTGTAGAAAATGTAGGAGCAAATAGGCCAATAGCAATTGCAGGATCAATGTCTAATATGGTTGCCTGGATTCCAGGTACTGTCAGTCCTGATCTACGATATCTTCCGACACCAGAACAAGAATTAGATAACTATAGAGAACTAGCACAGACCCTAGCCAATTCTGGTGTTGATATAATACTTATGGAAATGATGAGAGATATTGATCGCTCTACCAGAGCTTTAACTGCAGCAGTTGAAACTGGTTTACCTGTATGGATTGGTACGAGTTGCACGCTACTACCAAATGGTAATGTCAGTGCATGGGATTCACTTATGGAAGAACCTGAAAATAGACTTTCACGTAATCATGTTTCATCGGTAGAAAACATTTCTTATAATAATCTTATAGAAGCCATGTTATTGTTCGAACCACAAGTTATGGGTCTTATGCACAGCACAGTCGAAACGACAAACGCAGGTCTCAATACATTATTTGATTATTGGCAAGGGCCTGTCATGGCATACCCAGAAACTTCTTCTCAAGTCAGAAAGGGTGTCAGTCAAGAAATAGAGCCTTCTGTGTTTGCCAGGCATTGTCATGATTGGGTTAATAAAGGTGTTCAAATAATAGGTGGCTGCTGTGGAACGACTATAGAACACATCCGTGCTTTGGTATATGAATTAGGTGATGTTATTAGTGATCGCCACTAGCTAAGGGATATCCAATAATACAATAGCCTAATTTTTTTCCATTTTTACTAATACCGGGTTTAATAGTCCAGTTATATGATGATTTTTCTAATGCTATTAATAACGATTTGATATCTTGTTCTGTGTATATTCTTGCAAGAGATGCTTGTCCATCCCAAGCATAACAAACTGGAATTATTGGAATTAAATAAGTAAATATTAGTTGCCTAAAAGTTAATGATTTACAAAAAGGTGTCAATATTAAGGCAGATATAAAGTTTACTGATAATGATAGAGGTAATATAAGTAACCAAACAATAAAAGGTAAAAAATTAGTACCCATCTCATATATTAGTATAGTTTCATTGTTTTCTTGGCACGACTTAAGAAGCTTAGTTGCCTTACTGGGATTTATGTGATGAAAACAGTTAATTAAAGTTTTGAGACCTTTGGGAGTTTGATACAAGTTTTCTGCATCAAGTTTTTCTCTATGGTATTCAATATAAGGGTTGTTTTGATTATTAATTTTATTTACTACTTTTTCATCAGGATACAAATCTGTAAGTAACAACTTTACTTTTTTTGTTTTTGTACGTGAATTAAGTTCATCAATAACATTAATCATAACACCGCCAGAACCAGATCCAATATCAATAATTTGGTCGATATCATTCATATTTTTAAAGTCAATTATTAAATCAAGTAAAATCTCTTTAATACCTAAAAATCTTTGTAATACAGCAAGTAAATTTGTTGTTGCTATCCTTATCCAGTTTGGAAACCAATGAAAATCTTCGAACTCAAAAAGTTGCTTTCTATTCATTATTATACTCATTTAAACATTTGATAGTTACATATTTAGTTCTTTTCGTTTTCTACGAAAAAACAAAGCAAACCATACACATGGCAATATAAAAAATTGACCGATTAAAAACGCGAATAATAATCCTAGTTCTGTCGGCCTTGAAAAGTCATAAATGAAATAAAGGGTTAAAACCCAAAAAAAAGATTCAAATATAAGATATAAACTATTTTTACTCATAACAACTAATAAGGTGATTCTCCATAAGCAAAAAATAATATTACCCAAAAGATCCCTGCATAAAGTAATACAGGCAAAAACCCTTTACTCGAAAAGTACATTAAGTTAAAAAATGAAGTCAGTTTACTCTTAGGAAATATTTCATTTAGTATATTTTTTGTAAAATAAACACCAATTACCGAGAGGATGATAACAAAAATATGAAGCCTGATCATGTACACAAACCTTACTAAACTTTATGAAACCTATAATACCATTCGGATAAATTTGATGCTATACTGCATAAAATAATTTAACTCCACAAGTAATTTTTGTCGAGACTTAGAGGGAGCACGAAATGAATTCAATAAATTTCAATGAACTCGCTTCAAAATCTATTCCCAAAACTATAATCATGCCTACTCCTGCCCAAGATGCAAAATATATTTTCTCTGTTACATATACTGATCCTGAAGCTATGGAACTTGATGATTTTGCATATAGTGCATCAAAGGTCATCCCGGCAGAAGGAAGGGATCTAGCAACTTATCCCCCAACACTAGGCCATGAAGGTCTTAGAGAATTCATAGCAAATGACCTAAAAGCAAATAGGGGTAATATTAAATTAAACCAAGAGAATATTTTTCTTTCTAGTGGTGCTGGAGGATCTATACAAACATTAGTTGACGCCTTTATTGACGACGGCGATTTCGTAATGATGGAGGAATTTTCCTATCATGGTAGTTTAAATATGTTTTTACGCAAAGGCGCAAAACCAATCCATGTAAAAATGGATGAACACGGAATGAATACACAAGCACTAGAAGAAGCAATACTAAAAAAAGTCAACTCTGGTATCAAACCTAAGTTTATTTACACCATTCCAATCTACCATAACCCAACAGGTGTAACGCTTTCACATAAAAGAAGAGATGAGATGATAGAAATCTCAAACAAGTACAATATTCCAATTATAGAAAATGAATCCTATGCAGACTTTCTTATAGATGGTGAAAAACTTCCTCCAGCAATGATAGGTATGGACGGAGGAGAAAATGTATTTTACATTTCTGCGTATACTAAACTTATTGGGTGTGCATTGCGATTAGGTTTTACAATGTTCCCTGAAGAAGCGAGAGAAACACTATCGAGAGTGGGTTTTGGAACAGCACCAAGCCACCTTGCTTCCATGGTAGTTAATGAATATTTACGAAAAAATAAAAACTCATATGTTGAAGGTGTAGCTAAATCACTACAAAGCAAAAGAGATGCTATGCTTAGATCTTTAGAAACTTACTTTCCAGATTCATGTAAATGGAGTACGCCTTCTGGAGGAATGATTATATGGGTAGAACTTCCCAAAGGATGTAATACTTGGGATGTTTATGACAAAGCTCTAGCCAGAGGCGTGTCTTATAACCCAGGGCAAATTTTTAGAGCCGATAGATCCGGTGAAAACTTTTTGAGACTAACATATACACACAACTCTGCTGAAGAAATTACTGAAGGAATCTCTATACTTTCTGAAGTTTTCAATGAAGAAGGATTCTTCGAATCATAAAACTTAACTCACATAATACTAAAAATACAAAATATATAATTATGAATGAAATACAAATAGTAAAATCTGGTTTAAGAGGAATGCACAATCTCTTGGATAAAGCTCTGAGCGATATGAGCCTTGAGCAATGGAATTACTGGCCTCATGAGGGAGGTGTAAGTGCTTTTTTTTCTCTTTGGCACTATGTAAGAACAGAAGATAATATAATTAATTACGTAATAAAAAAAGAAAACACTATATGGTTAGAACATAAATATAATGAAATTTTTGACTTACATAGAACTTCCCAAGGTACAGGTATGTCCCATGAAGAAGCTAAAGAGGTAAAGATTTCTAATATTTCAATATGGAAAGACTATCAAAATAAGGTTTGGCAATCTACAGAAAATTTACTTGATAATATAGATGTTAAAGAGCTTCATGAACGTGAAATAATAATCAAACCACTACCGCCAATGACTTTGTGGAGGGGTTTATTTAATATATGTTTGACTCATGGTTATCGGCATGTTGGTGAAATTGAACACGCAAGAGGCTTAGTAGGATTAGGCGGATTAGTAATATAAAAAGGATAAGAATGAAATTTGCAGAGTCTGGCTGTATGCTTCTCGTTTTTTTAGGAATAATATTTTTTTTCGGGCTATTAGCTTTTCTCAGTTATAGGCATATGATTATCTTTTAATCGTTAAAGTAGCCAGAATGACAAATACACATGCAAATATGATCAATGTAGCTATTTGATTGATAATGCCTGAAAGATTTGACCCATCTATCATAATTGAACGTAATCCTTCTACAGCATAAGTTAGAGGAAGCACTTTAGATACGTTTTGTAAAAGATTTGGTAAATTTTCAACTGGTTGGATAACTCCAGACAAAAATATTTGAGGTGCTAGTAAAAGTGGGATAAATTGAATGACTTGAAATTCATTTTTAGCAAATGTAGATATAAAAACACCTAAATTAACAGCCACTATTGCCATCAGTATTACAACTATAAACATATTCCATATCCCACCTTGATACGAAATATCCAGAATAAATATTGTGAAGAAGAGAATAATATTTGATTGAATAAATGCAAAAAAGAAAAAACTTATCGAATACCCCAACATGATATCAGCACGACTCACGGGTGTTGTTAATAATCTATCTAACGTCCCCAATGCTCGCTCTCTTAAAAAACTTATCCCAGTTAGAATAAATGTGAAGAACAATACAAAAGTACAAATTAAAGCAGGTGCAACGAAATTTAAAAGTTGAGGATTTTTATTAAAACTAGCTCCTACTAAAGACATAACAACAAGTGGTGCAACAAAAATCATAGCTAAAGATCTATGATCCAGAAAAATCTGTTTAACAATTCTTTTTGAAATAGCGACTGTTCTATTGAAGGTCATTATTTTTATCCAGTGAATTAAAATAAATAAAAGAATCTTCAAGAGTTGCGGTAGTATTTCCAGTAGCCTTTATCAGCCCTTGTGGTGAATCTTCTGCAATAATATTACCGTTTTTTATAAATACTAAACGGTCACAATGCATAGCATCATCCATAGTATGACTTGTAATAAACAAAGTTATTCCTTGATCAGTAAGTTGTTGAAAATACTCCCAAAACATAACTCTTACATCTGGGTCTAATCCAACTGTGGGTTCATCCAATAATAATAAATCAGGCTTATGGACTAATACACATGCTAAACTAACTCTTCTTTGCATACCTCCACTGAGTGTTGAAACAGCATCTTTTTTTCTTTCATATAAACCTACAGTATTGAGAACTTCATCAATTGATTCGCTACGGATAATTTTGTTATGCAATCCATACATACAGGCAAAAAAATCGATATTACTAGATACAGATAAATCACTATAAAGCGTATTTTGCTGCGGCATGTACCCAATTTTTGATCGCACGCTGTGTATTGAATCAACACCAAAAATACTAATACTTCCTGAATTTGGTTTTTCTAATCCTGCAATTAATTTCATTAATGTAGTCTTACCGGAACCGTTACCGCCTAATAAACCAAGGCTTAGACCATGTGGAATTTGCAAAGAAAAATTATCGAATACTTTTCTCTTTCCATAATTAAAAGTAATTTTATCAATATTTGCGGTAATTATATTTGTGGCTTCTTCCAACTTAGGCAATAAATATTGCTTTTTTATAGCCCAATTTTAATATAAAAAATAATAAGAATTAGTATATAATTTATAAAAATAATACCCTGTGATTTTATAAAAAACAAATACTGTGTCAACTAAATCCAAACATAAAATAATAATTGGTAATTTGTTACTAATTGTAGGCTCTATATTATTGATAATATGGATGTTCTCCTTTTATTATTATCCCCACCGTATAGACGGAATAAGAACCGTAAATCTTGTTTGGCTAATTGGATTAATTGTACCTATAGTATTAGTAGCCTTTGGGTTTGCGAAAGTATTTGAAGTAGGAAAATATACGGGATTAGAGTGGGAAGATAAAACTATAGTTACTTATCTATTCAGGAGGAAGAAAAATGGTGACAGGTAAAAAACTTCAGGTAGGGTTAATAGGCGCTAACGTATCCTATGGATGGTCACCAAGAGCACATATCCCTGCATTAAAATCATTACCAAATATAGAACTCGCAGCAATATGCACAGCTCATGAAAATACTGCAAAAATTTCTGCAGAAAAATATGATGTCCCTTTAGCGTACTGGAACCACCATGAATTACTATCAAATCCTGATATAGACATGGTAGGAGTAATAACGAGAGTACCATTACATTATGATCTAACAATGGATGCTTTACGAGCAAAAAAACCAGTGTATACCGAATGGCCTCTTGGTTCAAACTTAAGTCAGGCTAGAGACATGGCGGAACTTGCAGCATCACAAAATGTTCCAACATTAGTAGGATTACAAGCTAGGCAATCACCACAGCATTTATATATTCAAAAACTCATTTCTGATGGATTTATAGGAGAAGTTTTATCAGTCAATTTAAAAGTAATAAACTCAGGTGTTTTAACCAGACCTTCAGATAGAACGTGGCAAAAAGACATAACTCTCGGGGCTAATACTTTAACTATTTCATTTGGTCATGCAATAGATGCATTATGTATGAGCCTAGGTGAATTCGAAGAGCTCGCAGCAACCGTCACAACACAAATACCGCAATGGTATGAAACTGATACAAACAAATATGTTGATGTTACTTCACCTGATAACATCGCTATAAATGGAACTCTATCAAATGGAGCAATTGTCTCAGCTCATACTGCTAGTATCCCGTACCTTGGAAGTGGTATGAAAATGGAAATATATGGTAAAGATGGTACGTTAGTTTTAGAAACAGATGGCTCTGCTCAAATGGGAGGTATGACTTTATTTGGGGGGCAAAAAGAAGACAAACAATTAGCAGTTATGGATATTCCTAGTAATTTGATTACAGCACCTGAAACAACATTTAATACTCCATCTTTTAATGTAGCACAAATGTGGATAGATTTTGGTAAAAATGTTACTGAAGGGACAAAGCCAACTCCAGATTTTAATGATGCATTAATACGACATAAACTAATTGAAGCTATTAACATTTCAAACAGTGAAAATAGAAAAGTAAAAATTTCAGAAATAAATTAACCGAAAATAGGAGATTGTATGACTAATCAAGGCAACGACTGGGAGTTTGGTTTAAGAACCGAAGGTCATATTGGAGATAACGGAAATAGTGAATCTGTAATACTAGGAGAAGGAAAATACAAATATAAACTCTCTGGTAAAGATTGGGGACAGTTACCTGAAGGGTGGACTTACAAAGAAGCAACTTCTGTCGCTGTTGATCACTCTGATAATGTATGGATATTTAATCGAGGTACATGCCCAGTTATTATTATGGACCCAACTGGCAAAATTATAAATACTTGGGGTGAAGGTCTATTTTCTAATCCACATTCTGTCACTGTTGCTCCTGATGGAAATATTTTCCTTGTAGATAATGGAGACAGTACAGTTAGAAAATATACTCCTGAAGGAAAATTGTTAATGATGCTTGGTACTCCAAACGAGCCCGCTCCTAAAATGAGTGGAATACCATTTAATCGACCAACCAAAGTGGCAATAGATCCAAATAATGGAGATATATACGTTACTGATGGGTATTCCAATGCCAGAGTACATAAATACACTCCCGATGGGAAACTCTTATTTTCTTGGGGAGAATCTGGAACCAGTGACGGCCAATTTAATATAGTTCACGATATAGCAATAGATAGCGAAGGTTGGTTATATATAGCAGACCGAGAAAATCACAGAATACAGATCTTTGATTCAAACGGGAAATATGAAACGCAATTTGGTAACCTTTCTAGGGCGGCAGCTTTAAGTATTAAAAATGAAAATAACACTGATATTGTGTATGTTGGAGAATATTTTTGTGGAATAGGAACTAACGACATAGGTATGGATTTAGGTCCAAGAGTTAGTATCTTAAACACTAAAGGAGAATTAATTGCAAGGGTCGGTAGAGAAAGCTATGGAGAACAAGCAGGTAGATTTTTCTCTCCTCACGGAATTGCAGTAGATTCAAAGGGTGATATTTATGTCGCAGAGGTTGCATATACAGATTATGGTAGCAGAATGGACCCACCCAAAATATTACGATCCATGCAAAAACTTGAACTAATCAATTAAGGAATAAATATGATAACAGGACTGAATCACAGTGGATTTATAGTAGAAGATATAGAAAAGATGAAATCCTTTTATTGTGATATTTTAGGTTTAAAAATAGAAAGAGAAGTTGATAGCATAGCACCTCCAACTGGAGATCATACAGGATTTCCTGATGCAAAAAGAAAATTAGTTTTTGTAGGTGCTGGTGGAGAGCATTTAGTTGAACTAGTCTATTTTATAAACCCTAAAAGTCCACCTGGCCATTTAAACCGAAACCAATTGGGAGCCTCTCATATTTGCTTTAATGTGGATAGTATATCTGAAATATACCAAGCCCTATCTAAAAAAAATATAAAATTTGTAACCGAACCTAAATATACTTTTAATGCTGAAGGGAAAAAACGTGGAGTATGTTATGCGCAAGACCCTGAAGGCAACTGGTTAGAATTCATTGGAGAAGATCAGTAATATATATGGAAGAAACTTTAGTTTGGAGCAAACCAGGTGGAGGGATACTTTGCCGACAATGTGCTGAAAAAGCATATAGTTCTGACATAACAAAATTTCCCCAAGGTGTTTTCCTATCAGAACTAAAAGCCAATAAGTACGATGTGAATATAATTACACAATGTATAGATTGTAATAAAAAACTTATCTAAATGATTGAGCTTAAGAAATAAGACTGGTATAGTCTAAGAAATTAATTGTCCCAAATAAATAAAAAGAGAAAGCTATGAACTTGCAATATATTGATATCGAAAATATAAAAATAGCAAAGCCGTTGTATGATTTAGTTGAGCAAGAAATTATTCCAGAAACAGGAATAAATACAAATCATTTTTGGTCTTCCTTCGCATCTATCATTAATGATTTAGAACCTAATAATCGTTCCTTGCTAAATAAACGAACAGACATACAAAATAATATTAATTCTTGGCATGAAGATCAAAAAACAAAAAAATTCGATGTTGAAGAATATAAAGCATTTTTGAAAACTATTGGTTATTTAGCTCCAGATGCTCCCGATTTTCAAATCACGACAACTGATGTGGATGAAGAAATTTCATCTATTGCAGGACCACAACTTGTGGTACCTGTTGATAATGCTAGATTTGCAATCAATGCTGCCAATGCTAGATGGTGGAGTTTGTATGACTCGTTATATGGTACAGACATTATCTCAGAAGAAAATAATGGTCAAAAAGGTGCAAACTATAACCCTCATAGAGGTGCAAAAGTTGTTGCTTATTGTTCAATTTTTCTTGACACAATATTTGGTTTAAAAAATTCAAGTTTTGCACATGTTTCAAACTTTTCTCTAAAAGGTAATGATACATCCAAAGAACTTGTTATAACACTTAGCAATGAACAAGAAACAAGTTTATTAAATCCTTCAAACTTTGTTGGTTATATACAAAACGATCAAGGAAAATTGACTAGTATATTACTCAAAAACAACAATCTACATATAGAAATTCAAATTGATCGAAGCCACCCTATCGGGATACAACATTCAGCAGGAATCAAAGATGTGCTGATTGAATCTGCAATAACTACAATACAAGATTTTGAAGACTCAGTTGCTGCTGTAGATGTTTATGATAAAGTTGTAGCTTATAGAAATTGGACTGAATTAATGAAAGGCACTTGCACTTCAACTTTAGAAAAAGACGGCAAAATTATTAACCGTACTCTTAATCCTGACAAGAATTTTAAAACACCCAATGGTAAAGATTTAACTCTCCATGGTAGAAGTTTATTACTAGTAAGAAACGTTGGTATTCATATGTATACTAATGCTGTTATAAATCAAAGTGGAGAAGAAATACCCGAAGGCTTTCTTGATGCAATGATCACATCTCTTGCAGCTCTCCATGATATACAAGGTAAAACGAAATATTCCAACAGTAGAACTAAAAGTATGTATATCGTTAAACCTAAAATGCATGGCCCTGAAGAAGTTGCCTTTACAGTAAAATTGTTTGAAAGAATAGAAGAAGCACTAGGGTTACAAAAAAATACCCTCAAAATTGGAATTATGGATGAAGAAAGAAGAACAACGGTTAACCTTAAGCAATGTATATATGAAGCACGAGAACGAGTAATATTTATTAATACTGGATTTTTAGACCGTACAGGTGATGAAATACATACTAGTATGGAAGCAGGACCAGTTTTGCCAAAAGGTGAAATACGAAATCAACCCTGGATAAAAGCTTACGAAGATCAAAACGTTGACATAGGGATTGAATCAGGCCTTGTTGGCACAGCTCAAATTGGTAAAGGCATGTGGGCTATGCCCGATGAAATGAAAGCAATGATGTCAGCAAAAATATCTCATCCTGAATCTGGTGCTAATACAGCATGGGTACCTTCTCCTACTGCTGCAGCACTCCATGCAATTCATTATCATATGGTTAATGTAAATCAAATTCAAAAAGATATTTCAACAAGAGATTCTATCAATTTGAATGATATATTAACTCCACCCCTTATGGATAAGAAACTTTCTGAACAAGAAATCCTTCAAGAATTAGAAAATAATGCTCAAGGAATACTAGGTTATGTCTCAAGATGGGTCGGCCAAGGAATTGGTTGTTCAAAAATTCCTGACATAAATAATATTGGCTTAATGGAAGACAGAGCCACACTTAGAATTTCTAGCCAACACATTTCGAACTGGTTATATCACAATATTACAAGCCAAGAAGAAGTAGTGACAGTATTTAAGAAAATGGCAAAAATCGTTGATGAACAAAACAAAGACGATAGTAACTATATTCCAATGTCCAATGACTATGATTCAAGTATTGAATTCCAAGCAGCGTTAGATTTAGTCTTTTTGGGTAGAGAAACGACAAACGGATACACAGAACCTGTTCTCCATTCGAAAAGGGCTGAGGTAAAAAATAGAAATTAATTACTATTAATTAATACGTATTACTGTTGTGCTCTAGGACGAGCTTCGTTAACGACAAGTGATCTGCCATCAAATTCATGACCATTAAGTTCTTCGATGGCTTTCTTAGCGTCTTCATCTGAACTCATCTCAACAAAACCAAAACCACGTGACCGATTTGTTTCTCGATCTAAAATAATTTTAGCTGAAACAACTTCACCATATTCGCTGAAAAGAGAGGCTAAATCCTCATCTCGACTTCTATATGGTAGATTAGCGCAATAAATATTCATTCTTTCTCCTAATTTGGATCTTTTCAAATCCAGTCTTCCAAATATATCTTAACTACTATAACAGATATGCATAATAATTCAATTAGATTCAAGTTAAGCTTTTAATAAGATAGATCAGAAATTACTATTGTATTAGGAATTTTCTTCAACTCTTCTGGATTTATTTTAACTTTTGTTGAACGACTCCCTGATCCAACAATCAAATAATCTAATCCAAACAATTTATCATCCAAATAAATGGGTAAATTGTCCGGTAACCCAAAAATTGTAACTCCTCCAATCATCATCCCTGTCAAGTTTTTTGTATCTTCAGCAGAAGCAAAAGATACTTTAGAAACCTCCATTAATTTTTTAACTCTTTTATTAACATCAAGTTTATATGAAGCGAGCACTAGACATGCAACATAAGATTTGGGTTCTTTTTTAGAAGCGACAATAATGGTGTTCCCGCTATTTTCAATAGGATAATTATATTTATCACAAAACGCTGCTGTATCCGCGAAATCTGGATCTATTTCTATAATTTCATGTGCAATATTATAATCTTTTAAATATGTCTCCACTAAACCCTGAATACCTATCAAAGAATTATCCATATATAAAAACCTTTCGTTTATCTTTACAAAGTTATCTTTTCAATAACCTCTATCAAAGTATAATTGTCTAAAATCTTATTCACATGTAATACATACTCTTGCAGTAATTTAATACTCATAATAGGAATTATTATGAACCCTACATTTTTCTTAGTTATTTGTAAATCGTTCTTATATAAACGAAAAAAAGCAATGACAATAATCCAAAATTCAAAAAAGTTGGGAAATAGAAATAAAATCCATCGTTTATGAAAAATCTCAAACAGAATCATACCAATTATGCGATATGAAAATAAGATAATACCTATTTTTTTGACCTGAGTATTAAATCGAAACAAAACTAATAAAAAGGTCATCATATAGATGAAATCGAGAAATTTATCTAATAGTTGATAATTACTTACACCACCTAAATCTAGGTAGTTCATCAAAAAAAGATCAGAAAAATCTATAATGATTACTAGCAATGCTCCCCAAAAAGGATTAATTAGGACAGGAAAGGCACCAAGTGTTCGAAATATTACAATGATTATTTCTTCAATTGTCATAATGAATTTTTACTATTGAGACTGTATCGCTTCCCATCTTTCGCTAGCACCATTTACTATACCTTCGATGTCTTCGGGCAATATATATCTTTCATTAGCTAAAGACTCAGCAGAACTTCTTATCTTTGCTAAATAATCATTTTTTGATAAATATCTTTTTTCTATAGAAATTCTCGGATCTCCATCTTGTTCTTTCTCGGTGTCTGTTCTTGGAAACGGAATGACAGAACCCTGGAGTGGCATAAAATGCCCCTCTCCACCTATATCTGCATGTCGTAGTGCCCAACCAGTATGAGTTCCTAATGGCACCTCTAAATCAGGAAGTCTGACTCCAGAAATTTCATTACAGTCGTCATCTAGTGCTGATACTAAAGTTCCGAACGGTTCTCCTTCTACTGCAGGATATACATGTATACCTTTATCAACATTGTCTCCATATGATAATCGTTGTCTTACTGGTAAGGCCTTTAAAAAACCTATCTTAGGTACTCTTTCAAAAGATTCCATAAGACTTTCTCTAGTAACTGCAGTCTTTTCATCAATTCTGGGGTATTTACTGTCAGGTGGTTGGGTCCCTTCTCTTACCCATTTATCTAAATTATCATACACTGCTCTTTGCAAAGGTCGATAATCAATTGTATTGGAAAAATGTTTTTGTCTTAATGCTTCAGGTGCTGGAGTAGTAGTAAGTGGGAGAGAACCAGCACCGTGTTTCGTTCCTGAAAATAAATACACTCGAACATTTTCTGGAGGGTCTACATCAATAGATCCTGTAGCATCGGTATGAGATAATGAGGCTCCACTCCACCAGTATTCAACATCCGAATTTGTTGCTATTATCTTGGGCATCGCATTTTTAGATTCTAACCTCGATAATAAACTATCTCTTATATTAGAAATGGGGTCTAGAGTTTCTACATATGCAAGAGCTTTTACATTGCCAACATTTCTCATATGGTTACTTGAAGGTTGACCAAACCTCATGTTAAATTCGCCCAAACGTGAGCTTCCTGTGTGAGGCAGCAAACCATCATATACAATTCTATTTTCCTCATCTAAGTTCAACCCTAAGTATGCAAACTCTCTAACGAATCTTCCACTTTGTGAGGCTCCAAAAGCATAAGCTTTGGTAATATTACTGGCACAAGGATTGCCTTGTTCTGTTGTAGCATATCGAAAAAAACTAGAACAGTCTCTCATTGCTAAAAATCCTAAACCAATAACAGGAGCACCAACAGTATTATATATAATCTCGTAAACTTTTCCTGACTTAAACCCATTAGGCAAACATATATAATTGGCATCCCGTACCTCTTCTCCATCTGCCCATCTTGCAAAAGACCATTCATTTCTTGGTATATTTGTAATCGGACCATCTGGCCAATCACGTTCAATCAAAATAGCATTTTCATCATCTAGATTTGCTGTAGGTAAGGGGTTATGTTGTCTATCAGAAAGCAATAATTCATAAGAGTCTTCACCAAGATCAAACTGTTGATAAGTTTGACCAATTAACTGACCACCATTTTCGTCTAATGCTTCTGGTACATGAAGCCTAATTCTTCCTTCCGGTACGTCTGTTTGCCAGCCGCAGAATACTACCACAGTACCTTTTTTCATAAGAAAACCATTTCCTAAATGAGGGTCCTCATTTGAAACTCTTTGTTCGGCATTGTTAAATGCTAAAACAGTGCGATTTCCCCTGTTCACAACATCAAAGAATAAATTTGAATCTGATTTCATAGTTATTGGTTTTAACAACTGTATATCGGATGAAAATTCGACTTTTCCTTCATTATTTGTAGGAATTAAGTCAATATCAGTTATTAACTGACTGTCTGGATGCTTTGGGTCCACTGAATAATATAATCGACCAGTAATAAATTCGTATTGACCTATATCCTTATAAGAAGAATCATCTCCAATTGGTTTACGAGAAATGATTTCAAATCTAGTGGCTACCATAGTAAAAATCCTACCCTTCCTTCACGATTGAAAATTTATCTACATAATACATATGCACAAATATTGATACAATAGAATTACTCATTTATATTGTAGATATGCAAACTAATGAACAATTAAATATGGTAATACTTGACGACTACCATGATTTTTTTAGCAAGATGGAAATTGATAAAAGACTTCCTTCATTCGTTAAACTTACTATTCTTACTAAACATATTGTAGATGAACAAGAACTCATTAACGCTATGTATGATTACCATATAATTGTAGGTATAAGAGAAAGAACAGCATTTCCAAAAACAGTACTAAATTCATTACCAAATCTTAAATTATTAATCACTACTGGAGGTCGTAACGCTTCATTTGACCTTGATACTGCTACCAATAATAATATTGTTGTATCAGGTACACTAGGTGCTGGCGAAGGTCCAGTTGACCTAACGTGGGGGCTTATAATCAGTTTAATGAGAGGTATCCATACTGAAGACAGATTAGCACGTAACGGTATGTGGGGAACAATAGTAGGCCCAGCATTAACTGGTAAAACACTTGGTTTATTAGGTTTAGGACATATTGGAAAACTTGTCGCTCAAGTAGGTACTGCTTTTGGTATGAATATCATTGCATGGAGTGAAAATCTTACACAACAAATAGCAAGGCAGCATGGTGTAAAATATGTAGATAAAAAAACCTTATTTACAGACTCTGATGTAATATCTGTACATCTCAAACTAAGCGAGCGAACTAGAGGGCTTATTGGCGAAAAAGAAATATCTCTTATGAAACCATCTTCATATCTTATTAATACCTCCCGTGGACCAATAATTGATGAAAAATCGTTAATTAATGCCTTAAATAAAAAGAAAATTTCAGGTGCTGCTATTGATACCTTTGATATTGAGCCACTACCAACTAATCACCCTTTATTTTCAACACCTAATACTCTAATTACACCCCATATAGGCTATGTAACCAAAGAAGCTTATGAAATTTATACTGAAGGTATTATTGAAAATGTATTAGCTTTTCTAAACCATAACCCCAAAAGAGTACTGAATCCTACTGTTTTAAAGGAATACTTTAGTAAATAAAAATACCCTCTATAAAGAGGGTATTTTTATAAATAATCTTAGCTCAACTATAAAGTTACTAAATCCATCAATGTGCGAGCACTATCTAAGGTCTCCAAAGAACCAACTATATCTATTACTTGATTTATTTCAGAGTCGCCAAATATATGACCGGCAGTAATTTTGAATTTATCCGTAACTTCAGAACCAGTAAGATGATGTGCTACACCAAGTTCTACATCATGATCTTGGCCATTTTTCATCTTTATTCGGATTCTTGCAGTAGGGTCACCATCTTCAATGTGTGTATGTCTTAGGGTAACATCTGGATTTTGGGAACGAGTTACCTTTTTCATAAATTCTTGAATATCACCTTCATCCGACCTAGCATCTGTAAAAGTATTCAAATCGACTTTTTTATCAATAATTGCTGCTCCAATGTTGTATTCTAAACAGAATTTTCCTTCCAGACCTTCACCTACTTCACTTCTAATAAGTGCACCTAAACCTGGGACTCCAGGTCCAATATGTTCTACTGTATTAATATCATCTGGATTGATTTCATACTTATGAATCAAGTCAAGTAATCCAGTCAAAGTCTGATGATTACCACCGCAACATGGCCATGGTTTAATTCTTGTACCTTGTGATGCCAAGAAGTAGAAATCTCCCAAAAATTGTGAAACAGCTGGAAGATTACACTTAGGTCCCCCAAAATTATCAGCATATCCTTGTCGGCCTTCAATAATATCTGGATCAGAAGTATATCCTCTTGAAGCTAGTTTAGCCGCAACAACACCACTTCTTCCTGCATTACCTGGATGAAACGGCTTTGTCATAGTTCCAAAATTTCGTCTCAAACCTGCTGCTTCTGAACCTGCAATACCTAACGCCATACGTGTTTTCCATTCATCAAGACCTAATAATTTACTTGCAGCTACAGCAGATGCCATTGTTCCAAAAATTGCAGTTGGATGCCAGTCTCTATCTGGATGTAAATTTGCACTTAATCTTGTACCAACTTCATATCCTACCGCCCATGCAGACAACATCTCCTTACCAGATTTGTTTAATTCTTCTCCTAGTGCCAAAACAGTAGGTGTTAAAGCTACTGCTGGATGGCCACCAACTCCGCCTAGATCGTCAAAATCTTCCGCATGCCCCATTGCACCATTTGCAAATGCTGCATTTGCACTCGTAGTTACAATGTCAGTTGCAATAATCCTTGCTTGAGAATTACCGCCTTGCTCTCGAGAATAATCAACCATAATTCTACCTAAAGGAGTAGTTGAACCCTGTATTGTAGTCCCTAAGTAATCTAAAATTGATTTTTTAGCTTGTTCATAAGCCTTTTCAGGAATATCGCCTGATTGAGCAGAAACAACCCAATTTGCCAAACTTTGTGTAGTACCCATAATCCCTCCTAATAAAATAAATATCCATCAACGATTTTGTTTGATGAACATAAACCTATTGCAATGGAAAGTCAATATTAATTATTCGTAAAATTATTACTTCTAATTATCACTTAACGTAACAATAAAACAGAATAAATAAAAAAAGTATTTTCTTATATAATTAATATGTAATTTGATATTGAGTCATAAAGCATTTAACATGTGTGTTTATTTATGTAAATTACCAAACAAATTATGATCTCAGTTTTCTATAACATAATATTGCCAATATTATTAGTTGCATCTTTTGGGGTTGCCCTACAAAAACTTCGACCTAGTCCACTAGGTTTTCTTTCTCCAGCTTTGCTTTACATACTAAGTCCATGTCTTGTTATAGACGGAATAATAAATGCAGATCTTCCAACAAATGTCTCAATAAAAATTGTAACGATTTCAATAACCTGTAGTTTAGTTATGCTAGTTTTAGGTTTTGTAATCGCAAACATATCTAAAATGGCAAAAGATGCAAAAAGTAGCTTTGTTCTAGCCTCTACTTTTCCAAATGCCGGAAATATGGGTATTCCTATATCTTTTTTAGCATTTGGAGAAGAAGGATTAAGTGTAGCTTTAATAATCTTTGTTGCTCAAGGAATTATAAGCTGGCCATTAGGAACATTAATAGTTGCTAGAGGTCAAACTATTGGTTGGAAAGAGCCTCTAATACAGGTACTAAAGTTACCAACATTATATGCCGTACCGATAGCATTATTTATACGATTCATAAATTTTTCAATACCATCAAATTTATATCGTCCTATTGATATGATGGCTGATGCAGCAATACCATGCATGCTATTATTACTGGGATATCAATTATCTAATGGGTTAAAAGAAATAAATATAAAAGACTTGGTACTTGTAAATATAACAAGATTGATTTTTTCTATCCCAATTGTAGCAATAATCACCATTGCATTTAACGTAACTGGTACCGCCCAAAACACATTAATAGTTATGGCTGCAATGCCAACTGCTGTCTTTACTGTATTACTTGCTACAGAATTTGGAACAAAAGGCCAGTATGTCGCCAACTCAGTTATTACTAGCACATTATTGAGTATGATCAGTCTTACTATACTTATTTATTATCTAACGAATTAAATTATGATTCAGTATAAAATCTCGTGTTTTTTCTGATTCTAGACTGAACAAATGGAATAGTCGTTACAATCGATATCCCAGAAATTCCCAATGCCATTGCTGGAGAAAATAAACTCGAAATAGCACCTAAGAAAAATCCCCCTAATGTGGTAAAACCAAAAGTTAAACCATATATTCCTAATACACGACCACGAATTTCATTTGTACACAACAACTGCAATAAAGAGCCCATCGATGCATCGTAAGACATTAAAAACGCTCCAATAATAAACGAAAGTATAAAAGATAGAATTATAAATTCTGTAAATGCAAATACAGTAAGTGACACACCTACACAAAGCGCACTAACTAATAATAAATGCGGTTTATATTTAAAATCACCAAGAGATGCAACCAATATCGTACTTATAGTAGAACCTAAAGCATTTGCTGCTGATAAATAACCTAATCCTTGAGCATTCAAGCCTAAAATTTCTTTAGCAATAATCGGCAACATTATAAAAAATGAAAATCCGAAAAGCTCAATTAAAGCACTAATTAATAGTAATAATAAAATGGTTTTATCATTCCAAGAAAATTTAATCCCCTCAATAAGAGATTTCCAAAAAGAATCTTTCGTAACTATAGATTCGTAACTACCTCCCATAAAGAAAAAAAGTATAGCAGCAGTTAAACTACTCAACATTACTAGTAAATAAGAATACTCAGTACCAAATACAGATATAACTGTACCAGCTAGAATAGACCCAATCATTCTTGAAGTATTAAATCCAATTAATTGGGAAGCAAGAGCATTTAAAATGGATTTGGAGCCTACTATTGAAAAAACTATCGAATTTCCTGTAGGAATACGAACTGATTGCAAAATACCATTAAACATTGCCGCAATGGCTAAATGCCATAAATCTAAATGGTTATATATTAACAATAGAGAGAGGATTAAACCTATTATTCCTGAAAAGATTTGAAGAATTATAATTGTTATTCTTTTATTCCACCTATCAACAATTACACCGCCCAAAGTACCAAAAGAGATTTGAGCTATACCATTTATACCTGCTAATATTCCTACCCATAATGGATCATTTGTCATCTCTAAAACTAGCCAACCTTGGGTAATTAAATTTACACCCGTGCTCATAGAAGAAAAAAAAGCAGCAAACCAATACCATCGATAATTTCTATTATTTAAGGCTGAAAATAAGATTGTTGAACGATTTTTTAGGTGAACTAGTAGTATCATAAATTTTCACGGTTCCATAAATCTTAATTTCTTTGAATATTAACTCATCAACCATAGATTAAGTTTTCAAAATATACAAGAAAATTGAAATAGTATATGATATTGCAAAGGTAATAATCATGTCTGAACTAACGACAATAGATGAAGTTAATGAATTTTTTGATTCTGCTGCTACCTTCCTCAAACTTGACTCAGGAACAAGAGACTTATTAAAAAACCCGTGGAGAGAGCTCAAAGTTTCTATACCAATAACTATGGACTCTGGAGAGCTTAAAGTTTTCTCAGGGTACCGTGTGCAACATAACGCTGCTAGAGGCCCATACAAAGGTGGTGTAAGATATCATCCTGAAGCGGATATTAATGAAGTTGAATCTTTGGCAAGCCTAATGACATGGAAAACTGCTTTAGTAGAAATTCCATTTGGTGGTGCTAAAGGTGGTGTTCAATGTAATCCTCTAGAACTCAGTAATACTGAACTAAACAGAATCACACGACGATATACTCATAATATTAGCCACATCCTTGGTGTAAACAGAGATATACCGGCTCCAGATTTAGGAACCAATGCTCAAACTATGGCATGGATGATGGACGCTTATGGTCAAACTTATGGATATACTCCAGGGATTGTTACAGGGAAACCGGTTCAACTTGGAGGATCAGTTGGACGAGAATCCGCTACAGGATTAGGAGTATTTCTCCTCTTAGACCAGATTGCCACAGATTTAAATATTGATGTTTCTAAAACAACACTCGCTATCCAAGGTTCAGGAAATGTTGGTTTATGGACTGCATTTTTTGCATTTAAGCGTGGATTTAAAATTATTGCAATTAGTGATGTAAATGGGGGAATTTATTCAAGTTCAGGTATTAATATTGACGAATTAAAAAACTATCTCAACGAGAATAAATCTATTCAAAATTTCCCTGATTCAGACCCTATAACAAATGCTGATTTATTGGAGTTAGAATGCGACTTTTTAATACCTGCTGCAATTGATCGAGTCATCAACGAAAAAAATGTTGCAAATATTAAAACCAATTATATTATTGAAGCAGCAAATCATCCGATTACCCCGGAAGCAGACAAAATCCTTTTAGATAAAAATGTGACCATTGTCCCTGACATCTTAGCAAATGCAGGTGGAGTAATAGTCTCTTATTTCGAATGGACTCAAAATTTATACCAACACAAATGGACTGAAGAAAGAATATCGAATGAATTACAAACTATAATAATTAATGCCTTCACACAAGTAAAAGAATTATCGTATAAAGAAAATATACCTTACAGAAAAGCAGCTTTTATTTTAGGTATTGCAAAAGTTGTAGAAGCTAGTAAACTGAGAGGGTTCTTAGATAAATAACAATTATTAATATGTTTCAATTTATTGCAGACACTGTACCGCTTACTGGTTTAGGTTCTGCGTTATTATTAGGTTTAATAATAGGATTAAGACACTCTACTGACGGAGATCATATAGTAGCTGTCTCAACTATGGCTCGCGATTATCAAAGTCTTGTTAAAGGCTTATGGGTAGGTGTTTCATGGGGACTTGGTCATTCTACCCCTCTTCTCATACTAGGAATTATTATATTACTTGTAAAAGAAGCAGCATTAGATTTATATGAATCTGTTGCGACCTATTTTGAATTTGGCGTGGCAATAATGTTAATTTTTCTTGGCTTACAAGTCTTTTGGAAAATTTCCAAAGGAGAATTTCATGTACATGACCACTATAATGAGCACGATCAAGAAGAACATAAACACATCCATGGTTCACATACTCATAATGAACAAATAAATGATGCACATGATGCGAATGCACACGGACCTTTCCCTATATTCATTCCTTTTTTTAGGCTCAAATCATATGTTATAGGATTTATTCATGGATTAGCAGGAAGTGCTGCAGTAATGCTTGCTATTCTACCTACAACTCCTGATTTTATGACAGGTATTACATTTCTGTTGTTATTTTCTATAGGAACGATGATTTCTATGGCGATATTCACAATAATTGTATCAGCACCTTTTGTTGCATCAACAAAGTCTGAAACAACTAGCAATGTGATAATTTCTATTGCTGGAGTGCTTAGCATTGCCCTTGGTTGTGCGCTAGGATCTGATATCTTATTCCAAACAGATTTTACCGGAATACTTTGGTATTAATTCTTTCTATCTTGCATCACCTTACAGATAAATGATAAAGTAAGGCATGTTCTTATCAGAAATACGAAATAAAAATATTTTTGTAATTGTTGCTTTTCTTTCTACTCTCCTCGTATTTTCTGCTGCATGCGGTGGAGGAGGAGATGAAGAAGAAGAAGAATTTGTTACACCTATTCCTGAAGGATGCGAAGGTAATGAGCTTCAAAACCCAGACGAATTTCTTCAAGCCGGTATTTCAATTCTTGATGGAAATTTAAAGAAAAACCCCCAAGAAGACCCAAACTCACCACCTAAGCCTCTATCTGGTGCAGTGGTAAATATTGATGTTGAAGATGACAAGAAAATAGTTGTAACAAGCTCAAGACGTTTTGGTCCAGGTACTGGAGTTCAAGGAATGTTTTTTGGTGGAGCTGTAGAACAACCACATTATCTTCATGTAAATGATAACGAAGGTAGAGCAGGTTTGGTTTTTCAATCAAGTGACACCCAAATAAAACCCTTAGTTCTCAGAGATACTGATACAATTCCATTAGAGCAAAATGAAGTAATTTATACAGCAGCATACGAAACAATTAATAGATTTGAACTTGAAGAAGCTATATTTATTGAAGAAGGGGAAAGGAAAATGACTGGATCCAAAGACTGGATTATGGACGGTCGCGTTTCACCTTCTTTTGAAGGAAGCCCAGTAGTCGATATTTGTGGCAGAATGATAGGCATTGTTATGAATGCCGGGAAAAACACTTTCGTAACGACTCCAGTTAAAAAAGGCTTTATAAAAGAAGTATTTGACTTACATGAATCCGAGCAACAAAACAAAGGCTCCAGTATGCAATCTTCAAATAGCCAACAGGGATATTCTTCACAAAACAATAGAACAAATTCAAATGTAAACAGAATGCCCTCTAACTCAGGAATGCCCTCTAACTCAGGAATGCCTAATCAACCTATGCCTAATATGAGTGGGAACATGATGGGAGGCAGTATGATGGGGGGCAGCATGATGGGGCGCGCAATGCCGGCAGTTATTCCAGATCAAGCATTCATGGATGATCCAACGAAATTCATGTTAGAACCTCGAAATTGTAACAATGTAGTAAATAGACCATCGCAAGATTTACCAGGCAGTGGTCCAGTTAATTTATTTATTGGCACTATGGGTATCGAAGCGGATTTATTTTGGAAAGACCAAAACGGACAAGAAACGTTCTATCAAACAATTCCAGCTAATAGTATGAATCCGGGCGATCATGTACAAGGCACATCTCCTCTTCACACTTGGATTGTCAGAGATAAAAGCGGTAATTGTATTGCAGGATTTGTTGTCGAAGAAAATCAATATATGAAAAGTAATTCCTGGAATATCATGATAGGAATGCCTCTCGATATGGTTCGGCAGATGAAAAATGGAATGGGTGGAATGATGATGGGGGGCAGTATGATGGGCGGCACTAATAGCGGGATGATGCGTCCATAGACTAAGTGATTTGGTTAGAAATAACTACCAAAATTATAGAGAGAATCACAAGTAGAATTGTAGTGGCGATCAATATTGGAGAACTTACACCATGGAGCTCAGGAAAATCCCATCCCGGTATTCCATTAACTGGAATTTTGGACATATAGTCCTCATCTTCATTTTCACTTTTATCAACTATTTCATGTTCTTCATTTAGTTCTAACATCCTATCCACCTAAATCCTTATATATAGAATTAGTAACAGAAACATTGAATTATGAATTTTGAAGATTCTAACATTAATTGAGAAAACATACAACTTATTGTATTACTCAGGACAAAAATACTATATGTAGGGGTTGTTCCAATTCGATGAAGGAGTCCATTTCTTTGCTTCACCAAAGGTGATATTTTCTATTCCAGTTAAAATAGATGCATATTCTGCCCGAGAAGGAACATTAAATCCTCGAACTATCACTTGAGCTTCCATTTCTGGTGATTTATACCATTGCCAAAAATCATTAAAAGCAAATTCATTATTTGCATTTCCATCGGGAATACATGCCATTTTTGTACAAGCTAGTGCTCCATTCATACAAGTACATTGGTTGCAATAGTTTGAACCTGTATCCTTTCCTGACCATCCATTAGGTACCACCTCCCCACCAGTAAGTTGACATTTTTCTCCATTTTCTGGATTAGGATTTTTTTCATCAGGCTTAGGATTTACAATGGGTGGTTTTTTTACAAGATTATAATTATTAAGTTTATTCTCCAATTCTTCATATTTTTCCATCAATAGTGTATTTTCTTTTTGTAATTGATTCACTTGATCTTGTAATTCAATTATTGTTTCGGAATTACCGTCTGAAGAATCTGAATTTAATGATTCCACTTGACTACAACCTACTCCAAAAGAAAAAATAGTTGCGGTAATTATTATTATTATTGATTTCATTTTTTTACCTAAATAGATTAATGTTTTGGCAATTATACTAAAGATTTTCAAGTTGTCTATTGAAAATACATTTTAAAATGATACAATCTCTAAGTCTTGGAGGGATGGCAGAGTGGACGAATGCGACAGTCTTGAAAACTGTTATATCGGCAACGGTATCGTGGGTTCGAATCCCACTCCCTCCGCCATAAGACTATCTACACTCCCCTTATTACGTTGTAAGAGTTTAAAGCAATTTCTCGAGTCTCTCTCAAATCCACAATTGGAAAAGGATATGTTTTACCTAATTCAACTGAAGATCTATTTAGAATTTCTTTAGATGCTTCCCAGGGTTTAAACAAATAATTGTTTGGTAATAATGATAATTCAGGAACAAATCTACGTGTATATTCACCATTTATATCAAATTTTTCTCCCTGTATGACGGGATTAAATATTCTGAAATATGGAGCAGCATCAGCTCCAGAACCTGCGACCCATTGCCAGCTTGCGCTATTATTTGCTAAATCGGCATCAACTAAACAATCCCAAAACCAGTCTCGACCATAATGCCAATGAATTAAAAGATTTTTTACTAAAAAAGAGGCAACAATCATTCTTACTCTGTTATGAATATAGCCTGTTTGCCATAATTCTCTCATACCGGCATCAACAATTGGGTAACCTGTTTCTCCTTTGGTCCACGCTGAAAATAATTCATTATTAAATTTCCAAGGAAAATCATCAAATTTTCTCTGGAAATTTATCTCATTCAAATTCGGAAAGTGGAAAAGGAGATAATTTGAAAATTCTCTCCAACCTAACTCACTTAAAAAGTGATCAACATCCTTATTAGGAATATTTTCAACTACTTCATACCATATTTGATTTGGAGAAATTTCTCCAAAATGTAAATGAGGAGATAAACGTGATACATTTTTTTTGAATGGATAATTCCTTTGGTCTTTATATCCATTTAAACCTGTATTTATAAAATTATGCATTTTATTTTTAGCAGCGACTTCACCTATCTCCCAGTGATTATCTAATTTTTTATACCAATTTTCCAAAGGTAATAGACCTAGATCTTCTATATCATATTTTTTTTCTATTTTGAACAATTCAAAATTGTTAGGCATTAGAAATGGGTACCTTGGAATTTCGCTTTCTAAACAACCTTTTCTATAATACGGTGTAAATACCTTATATGGTGTTCCATCAGACTTTGTTATATGTTGTGGCTCCCATAGTAACGATCCATTGTATGTATTGGTAGAAATATTGTATTTTGCGAGTGTTTTCTGTATTTTATCATCTTGGAGAATTCTATAAGGTTCATAAGATCGATTCCAATATACACTTTCTATATTATGTGTTTTGCATACTGCTGGTATAATTGATTCAGAATTTCCGGAAACAACATATAACTTATTATTAAGACTTTGATTCAATTTATGAAGAGAATTATATAACCACCACTTACTCGCAGCACCAATACTGATATTTGAATCATAAATATAAATAGGAAGTACAGACCCAGTAAGTGAAGCTTCATATAATCCAGGATTATCATTCAATCGTAAATCATTCCTGAACCAAAATAAAACTGTTTTGCTCATATATAAAAAGAAAGGTTATTAATTAACTGTTAGCATGAAAAGGGTTACAGGTTTAATAAAAACAAAGTAAATATTTATGATTTTTGCCACTTTTTACGATCAAAGTAAACCAATAACACTGTATCTTTTATTATATAGTACTTTTCAATATAATTGAAATTTTGAAAAACAATGATTATGGTAGCATTAAAAGTAAGTAAAAATATTAATATAATGTCCGAAAAAGTTGTAGAGTAAATTAGTTTATACTAGCCAAGAACACAATTATCGTATAAAACTACTTATATGCTTTTTAAATCTTTCAAACAAAAAAACTTTCGTTATTTCCTATTTGGTGAATCATTTCTTCAAATTGGAGACATTGCAGAAATGCTTGTACTCGCATGGGTAGTCCTAGAACGAACGGAAAATCCAGCCCTTCTTGGTATATTTGCGGCACTAAGGTTTTTAGGCACACTTGCATCTCCATTTTATGGAGTGTGGGTGGACAAGTATAATCATAAAGCTTTATTACTAATTGGTCGTTTTGTATTTGCTTTAATGTCGTTCATCCTTCTTGTTCTTGCGCTCACTAATCTATTAGAAATATGGCATTTATTCATAATTATCACTATATCAGGACTTGCGAGATCATTTAGAAATATTATGAGAGAGGTCCTAACTGCCGATGTTATACAACCAAACCTCTATGCTAATGCAATTGGATTAACTCGATCAACAACTGATTTAATGAATATACTTGGTCCACTCATGGGAGGATTTCTTTTAAAATATTATGGGATTTCTGCTTCATATATTTTAATCTTATCTGTGTATATAGGTTCTATGATATCTGGATATATGCTGACTTTACCAAAATCAAACTCTCGCGCAAATCAAATTTCCATGTGGGAAAATTTAAAAAAAGTCAGTAAGTATATAAAAATGAATCAAGTTATATGCGGACTTTTAATTATGGCTTTTATTGTAAACTTCACAATGTTATCTATGAAAGATGTATTACTAACAGTATTTGCTAAAGAAATACTATATATTGGCCCTGATGGGCTAGGGACTTTAATTGCAAGTCTTTTTACTGGGGCATTTATAGGATCACTAAGTATAGCTGCATTTACAACATTTCAACGAGGTGGACGATTTTTATTAATATCATCTTTTCTCTGGCATTCATTAGGTATTTTGTTATTATTTACGACTAATGTAACTATATTTATGATGATTCTCTTCAGTATAGGTATATTTCAATCGTATGTTATGGTAACTATGGCAACTTTATTGATAAAAATAACACCAGCAAAAATGAGAGGAAGAGTAATGGGAGTTCGATCTTTAGCAATTTATGGATTGCCCCTAGGGTTATTAACAGCTGGTTTTATCTCAAACACATTTGGCGCCCCAACGGCAATGTTAATACAAGTAATCATAGGATTATGTATTACAGCAATAGTTACCCTTTTTCTAAGAAAATTATGGTATGTAAAATAATAAATTTACTTGTTTTTTGAATCTTTCTTGTCTATGATTCTGGAACACAAATAAGTAAGATTCATGAATAAAAATATAAGGAGAAGTAACTATGTCTGAAAAAAGTAATATTACACCCGAAATGAAATCACATATTGGTGTGGCAAGTACTCCTGTTGAATCAAACATGGAAGCTAATATATCTGAGCACAGAAGATTTGTTCATGCAATTATGGATGAAGATCCGATATATTACGATGAAGAGTTTGCAAAAACAACTCGATACGAAGGAATAGTATGTCCTCCATTATTCCCACTAAGTGTAAATCGCAGACCTCTTGGATCTAGTGATAATTTAAGTGAAGGCTTTAGAAAAAACCCTGAATTTGATGCACTTATGAGTGCTGTTGACGGCACTGGAGCAAAAATGGATTTATCACATATACCACGTATGTTAAACGGAGGAAATGAAATTGAATTTTTCAAATATATGAAAATAGGTGAAAAAACATCCTCTGTAACAAAAGTTGTAGACATACTTGAAAAAGAAGGGCGCTCAGGCCCAATGGTATTTATAATTAGTGAAACAGAAGTACGAAATAATAAGGGAGAGTTATTATTAATTTCTCGAAGTACTGCTATTAGAAGATAGGAGAAAACAGTGACTACAGCAAATAAACAGGTTTATTTTGATGACGTAGAAGTAGGTATGGATATTCCAAATCTTATTAAGGGTCCAATGACGCAAGCTCATATAATGAGGTGGAGCGCCTCTCAGGAAAACTGGCACCGTATACATTATGATCATCCCTTTTCTTTAGACCATGAAAAACTTCCAAATGTATTAATTAATGGCAGTTGGAAGCAACAAATTATGTGCCAATTAGTCAAAGACTGGGTAGGTTTAGAAGGTTGGTTGTGGAAAATTAGTTTTCAGCATAGATCTATGAATGTTCCTGGAGACTTGATTACAACTTGGGGGAAAGTCACAGATAAATACGAAAAAGACGGTATGGGAATTGTAGAATTAGAAATAGGGTTAAGAAATCAAGATAATGTAGAAGCATGTCCAGGTAAAGCTACCGCAGTTTTACCAATTAAGGGCGGTAATAAAATTCCTTATCCATTTCAACGCCCATCCTAAATTTTGATATATGAATAAAAATAGATCTACAAATATAATTGCTTTACTTCTAATGGTGGGTGGATATTATTCACCATTTTATAGCAATATTATATTTACTACTGGTTTATTTTCACTAGCTGGTGGGATAACTAATTGGCTTGCTGTGTATATGTTATTTGAAAAGATCCCACTAATTTATGGATCAGGAGTAATACCAAATCGATTCGAAGATTTTAAAATTGGTATAAAAAAATTAATTGTACAAGAGTTTTTTACTGAAGAAAGAGTAAATAATTTTTTTGCAGAATATGAAAATCTCTTATCGCCAGACAATATTGCCAATAAAGTTGATTATGAACAAATATTTGAACATTTAAAAGATGGAATCGTAGAATCTTCATTTGGTGGAATGCTCGCTTTAGTGGGTGGAAAAAGTGCTTTAGATGTCCTTAAAGAACCTATCATAGAAAAACTTAAACTTGTCGTCAGCGATGTAATAGATAATCTTAAAACTGATGCCATAACTGATAATATAACTACCAACTTGTTAGAAAAAATCGAAAGTATTATTGATACACGGTTAAACGAACTTACGCCAGAAATGGTTAAACAAATTGTACAAGATATGATAAGACATCATCTTGGTTGGCTTGTAGTATGGGGTGGTGTTTTTGGGGGCCTTATCGGCTTAATAACGAGTGTGTTAAACACATCTATTTCATTATTTTAAAAAATAATTTATTTAACATTTTTGCTTTTAGGTTTTACTTCATGATAATTTGCAGGATCAATCATTAAGTGTCCAACTTCAGCAGACTCATAACCCATTGAATTTGGATCATATAACTCATCCTTGTTCTTTTCTTTCTTATCTTTGTTATTATCTTTTGATCGATTATTCATTTATCTTAATATTTGATGTGTGGTTTATAGTCTCTATTATACACTACTTGAAAAATATCTAATTAAGAGTATGCTACAAAATACTAATAAAACAGGATAGTAAAATATGATAAATACGAATTTAAATGTAGATGAAATAACTCAAAAAATTGCTGAACAATCCCCGAATATAAATGCAGATAGAAAAATCCCAGATCAATTGATCGATGAAATGGCACAAAAAGGATTTTTCAGACTTCTTATACCAAAAACATATAAAGGTGAAGAAATTGATTACCTAGACTACCTAGCTCTTGTACAAGAAATATCTAAAGCTGATGGTAGTATGGGGTGGTGCTTTAATCAGAATAATATTCTATCAACAAATGCCGCTATTATGCCGAAAACATTAGCTGAAGAAATTTGGAGTGATCAAAGAGCGATTTTATGTAATGGCCCAACACAATATGCTAATGCAATTCCAACTGAAGGTGGATATAGATTAACAGGAAGATGGAATTTCAGTAGTGGGTCTCAACACGCTACATGGGTTATTGCGATTTCAACAATTGAAAATAAAGACCCGACAAAAAAACTTAATATGATGATACCTCAAAAAGATGTGAATTTTTTTGATGTTTGGCAGGTAAATGGACTAAAAGGAACAGGAAGTTTTAGTTTTGAAGTTAACGACTTCTTTGTACCTGAAAAATATACATTTCCCGAATTTAATGAAACTGAAGAAAAAGGTGGCCTTTATGTAATACCAAAGAATTTACTCTTTGCTTCGGGGTTTGCATCTGTAGCTCTAGGTGTTGCAAGAGGTGCTTTAGACAAAGCAATTGAAATATCAAAAACAAAAGTTCCTCAAGAACAAAAATTACTGCAAGAGCAATCAGCAACACAGCGTGAGATAGGACAAGCAGAGGCATTATGGGGGGCTTCAAATGCTTTTGTTTTACAAAAAGCAGAACATGTATGGAGCCATGCACAAAAGCATGGGAAACTTGAAACAAAAGATCGTATAGAATTAAGACTAGCAAGTACACACGCTATAAGACAATCAGCAGAAGTTGTAAATATGGCGTACACAATCTGTGGAGCAAGTTCCATATTTGAAGGGAATCCAATTCAAAGAAAATTTCAAGACGCACATGCTATAACTCAACAAATTCAAGGTCGTTTATCTCATTATGAAACGGTAGGACAATTCTTTCTAGGGTTAGAACCCCAAGGAAGAATGTTTTAATATTTTCCAAAATATAATATTGCATTATATTTCAATATTCATACCAAATTACTGCATTTATATAAATAATTAATACATTAAATATAAAATTATATTGCATTTATTTTATGAATCAATTTAGCACTTTTTTAATTAAGATAACCCCGTTTTACTACGGATGGATAATACTTTTATCATCCGGTTTTGCAACAATTGCAGCATGTGCTGCTGCTGCATTAACTTTATCTGTTTTTGTGACACCAATGGCTAATGAACTCGGTTGGAGTAGAACATTGATTATAGGTGCACCAACAATAGCTGGATTAATAGCCATTGCAGTTGCACCAATTAGTGGATGGATAATTGATCGTAAAGGTGACAAATTTGTCTTATCTATATCATTACTAATAATGGGTATATCACTTATATTCTTAAATTATTGGATTACACCACTAAGTTTTTATATTTTATTCGGAATCGCTCGTTTACTCTTTGTAGCGCCAATTATGAATTCTGGTACAACAGTGATTTCGCGCTGGTTTATACGAAGAAGAGGCAGAGCGAACGGTATATCTATACTTACAACATCTATAGGTATGGGATTAATTCCAGTATACTCACAATTTTTAATTGATACGGTAGGATGGAGAGAAGCATGGTTATGGTTAGGGATATCAGTATGGATAATAGGAGCGATCCCTTCCCTTTTGTTTATTATATCTAAACCCGAAAACTTCGATATAAACCCAGATCCTATTAATACAACTAATGAACAATACAATGATATTGAAACCTCAGGATCATGGACCTTAAAAGAATCGTTGTCTTCACCGATACTGTGGATCCTATGTACTAATATGTTGCTGTTATCATTTGTACATACAAGTGTAAATTTTCATATTTCTGCATTATTAGTCGCCAATGGATTACAACCTATGACAGCTGCTTTTGCAATTACAGTTTTAGCTATAGGTACAGGTTTAGGCGGATTATTATGGGGGATTATTTCTGAAAAAATGAAATCAAACATTCGAGGTAGCTTAACTGCAGTTTTTACTGGTACAGGTGCATTAATATTTCTATTTGCTGATAATACAGCTATGGCATTTTCTGCAGCTCTTATATTTGGATTTGGACTTGGAGGTACCTGGACAATAGCACTTATTACCCTGCCAAATTACTTCGGAAGAGTCGCAATAGGTTCTATCAGAGGTGTAGGAGACCTGTTTATGAATGCAGGAATGGCATTAGGAGGATTAAGTTCAGGCATAATATATGATCTAACCCAAAGTTACGATCTTGTCTTTCCATTACTTACCATAATAGCTGTTATTTCAGCTATTTCCTTACTGTTTACTAAAGAGCCTAAAAAATAATTGCAGTAAAAATCAAATTAATATAGTAAACAAGGGTTTTTTGTTAATCCACTCGAAAGAGTAGTTGCTTGAGAAAAATCATCAGTTGCTTCAGTTTCTTTTCCAGTACTTAAATATACTAATGATCGACCTTTATGTGCTTCAGATAGACAAATATCTTCTGTTGGTTTGGAATCTATATAAGTTGTCAAATCCTCTAATGCTTTTGTATATTCTTGTCGTTCATAATATGCCAATCCACGATATAAATATGCTTTTTTGCTCGTGTGGCCAAATTCAGTTGTATCAAAATCAGTACCATTTATAATACCCGAAAACAAACTTACAACCTCTTTATAATTTTTCCCTTTGTATGCGCTAATCCCTCTTTCATATCTTTGCTTCATAGTCATTTCGAGATTATTAGCATTATCTCCTCTAGGTCCTCTATTCATATTATTAGGCCGATTCATTTGAGGATTACCCATAGGAGGCATAACATTAGGCATTGGTCCCATATCTTGTACTACCGGAAACATTCCATGATTCATTTCATCCAAACGCATATGTAATTCATTCATTCTCTCAAATATATGATGAATATCTTCTCGCATTTCTTCTATTGCTTTTTCGTGATCATTTCCTCTTCTATTATCATATTCACGATCTTCAAAATTCTGTTTGTTTTCATTACTAGCTGGCAATGTGGCATTACCATCTGAATCACTAGTAGTAGTGAGTCCACAACCCATTACAAATAACGAAAGTACAGTTATTGGTAATATTCTAAATATATTCATAAATGCCACCCTTAAAAATTATTTATCTTCCTTCATATTTAGGCTCTCTTTTTTCGGCAAAAGCCTTTGGTCCCTCTATTGCATCTTTTGTATATTTAGTTAAAACACCTACAGTACTTGCATATTTCACAGCGTTTGGCGTATCCATAGAAATACCATTTACTACAGATTCTTTTATAGCCCGCACAGCAATTGGTGCTAATTTGGCAAGTTCTTTAGCAACTTCGAGTGCTCGTGCTTTAACCTGATCTAATGGTACGACTTCATTAATTAAACCTGCTAAATGAGCCTCTTCTGACCCAAAAACTTTACCCATCATCAACCATTCCATAGCCTTAGCATAAGGTACTTGCCTTGGTAATAAACCTAAAGCTGGTCCAGCACCACTAAACCCCCTCAACACTTCAGCATAACAAAATGTAGCGGAATCAGCACAAATACGTATATCTGTTGCCTCGCACATAAGATTCATAGCTGCTGCATAACAATATCCATTAATTGCTGCAACGACTGGCTTATAAAATTCGGGAGCCCAGCCCCTTGGTTGTTCAGGCCACCAAAAAGATTCACCAAAATCCTCAGATTCTCTAGTTGCCATGTGAATTAAATCTGCACCTGCAGAAAAAGCTCTATCTCCTGCACCAGTTAAAACTACTGATCGTATATTTCGATCACGATTCGCTTTATTAAATGTTTCTCTCAATAATTTAATTAAATCTGGATTCATCGCATTATGTTTTTCTGGGCGATTCAAGGTAATAATTGCTACATGTCCATCAATTTCATATAAGACTTCATCTGACATATAATTCCTCCTATGTTTTAACTATTTTCAATTCTTTCAATTACAAACTTAATAACTTCTTCAGCTATTTCTATTGCCTTAGAAGACTCATCTTGGGTGAAAATATCTGAAGAAATACCACTAGGTATCTGTGAAGGATATCTAGTAAGAAAGTAATATTTATCAAGTAATACCGCTACAGATTTTATCATTTCAAATGTAGTATCAAAATTTGTAGCATCTTCGCATAAATCCGCAAGAGAATGACCCCAAACATCTTCTGCTCCTTTACCATAAAGATATGCTGTCAAAATTTTTTCTCCTGATTGTTGAGATATAAAACATCCCCAGTTATAAAAACCAGATTGGTGATTTGATTTTGCGCAATCTAAATCTGCTTGTGCTTGTCTTATCCAACGATCCTGTTCAAACTTCATATAATAAACCTTCATCTTTTAATGCTTTTGATAGAAATAAGTTTTTCCCTTCAATATTAGCAAACTCATTTGGTGTATATACGGATATATCAATCCCAACAGTTGGTCGAAGATGCGAAAGAAAAAAATCAATTCTATCAAGATAACAGTCCTCAGTTTCTTGAACAATTATTAATTCAAGAATACTCGAGGGTTTAACATCTCCTGTCAAAACATCCCCTAATAAAATAACTTTTAAGGCACCAAGTCCAGGGAGTTCTTCTAACACACGTTCTAGCTCCTGCCGTAAAAGTTGCGACCTATATTCTGCAAACCCAATCCTGACAGGCATAATACCTCGCTGTATTAATTTATAACTAATTTTGGTGAATTTCTTGGTGGCTCTAACTCATTTGGTTGAAGCCTTTCAGCATCTTTTTGATATACCTGGACTCTATGTGATCCATAATCACCAATCCAGAGTTTGTTCTCATTATCAAAAGTTACCGAAACTGGAAACCTAAAAAGTTTTTGATCATCTAATCTAGTCATTTCGCGTAGTCTCAACACAACAGGGTTAGTCCGTACATATTGACGAGCCATACCCATAAGCTGAGAATCTCCGAGAAGTTTTTGTACATATCTTCCATGGGCATCAAAAATAACTACTCGATTATTTTGTCTGTCAGCAACATAAACGTCACCATCAGAGTCAACAGCTATCCCAGCAGGTTTATTTAACTGTGCTTCATTATCATTAGAATTACCAAACTGTTTTATAAAATCTCCTTCAGCTGTAAAGTGTTGTATACGATTATTACCCCAGTCAGATACAAAAACATCTCCATCTTCTCGAACTGTTATTCCCCAAGGATGATTTAATTGTCCGGGTTCACAACCATATTCACCCCAAGTCAAAATAAAATCTCCATTTTTTGTAAATTTTTGAATTCGCTGATTAAAGCTATCAACAACATAAATATTTTCATCTTTATCAAAGGCCATACCAGAAGGTCGATTTAACTGCCCCTGTTCACAACCATATTCACCCCACTTAGATATAAAAGAACCATCTTTATTCATTACAGTAATACGATTTAAACCTTCATCTGAAATAATCAAATTTTGATCACTATCAATTAATAATTTCGTAGGCCATTGAAAATTACCGTCTCCAACTCCGGTTGATCCTATGGTACCTAAATCTTCATCTTCCCAATTGAGAATACGAACACAACACCCACCGATTGGTATATCTGCTCGTAGTAAAACATACACAAGATTATCCGAACCTGGGGCAACATCTACAACACCAGAAGTAACCCTTCTCATACCTAAAGTTTTAATATAAGGAAATCCACATCTAAATAAAGCATCAGCAATTGCCATATTTCACCTCAAATGCTATTCAATAAATGGCTTAAGTTGTTCATAGGATCCATTAACAATTGGATTTGCCTCCACGCCCAACCATTGATCTAATAAAGTAGAATATACACTTCGAAAATCAATGTTATATCCCAAGTCCTCTCCATT